>NZ_JBFBIV010000049.1:0-64506 GCF_040702025.1 Streptomyces sp. NPDC088194
GGAGCCGAGAGCTCCGGGGCCGCCTGTGGGTCGAGCCGGCCGCCTCACGCGGTGAGCGGGCTGAGCACCATCGGCCTGACCTTCCCCTCGATCATCGCGCCGAGCCCGCGGACGGCGACCGTGTCGGGGTTGGGCGCCACGTTCACCGGCATGTTCGTGGCCTCGCGGAGCATGAGGTCGAGCCCGGGCATGTGCGCGCTGCCGCCGGCCAGCATGATCCCGCGGTCGGCCAGGTCGGAGACGAGGTCGGGGGCGCAGCGGCGCAGCACGTTCGTGATGGCGTCGAGCACCGCGTTGAGCGGGGTGCGCATCGCGCTGCGCACCACCTCGGTCTCGACCAGGACCGAGCGGGCCAGCCCGCTGGCCACGTCCCGCCCGTAGACCTCGGTGGTGGTGGTGCCGCCGGACTCGGCCGTGCCGAGCACCTTGTGCAGCGGCCGCACCGCCTGGCTCGGCAGCATCAGCGCGTGGTTGCTGCGCAGGTGGTCCACCACCGCCCGGTCGATCGCGTCGCCGCCGACCGGTACGGTCTCCGCGGCCACGATGGAGCCGAGCGAGAGCACCGCGACCTGGGTCGTCCCCGCCCCGCACACCACGATCATCGTGGCCTCGGGGTGCTCCACGGGCAGCCCGCAGCCGACCGCCGCGGAGATCAGCGTGTCCACCATCTCCACCCGGCGCGCGCCGAGCCCGTACATCGTCTCGACGGCGGCGCGGCGGGCGATCGGGGCGCTGCCGTGCGGCATGCACACCGCCGCGCGCATCACGGGGGTGCCGCGCAGCCGCAGCCAGCGCCGGCCGAGCTTGTCGCCGAGGACGTGCCGCAGCATCCGCTGGGCCATCTCGATGTCGACGACCGCGCCGCCGGCCACCGGGCGGGCCACCCGGATGTGGTCGGGGGTGCGGCCGGACATCGTCTCCGCCTGCCTGCCGACGGCGATCAGCGCCCCGGTGCGGATGTCCACCGCGGCGACGCTGGGCTCGTCGACCACGAGGCCGCTGCCGCGCAGGTGGACCCGGGTGCGGGCGGCGCCGATGTCCACCGCGATGGTGCAGCGCCGCAGTTGGTCGAGGCTGGGGGACAGCACGTTGGGGTTCACAGCGCGCTCCCGTACGGCAGCTTCCGCGGGTGGTAGGTGGCCAGCGCCCAGATCACGAACGTGTCGATCGCGATCATGATGATCGCCCAGATCGGCTGGTAGGGCAGGAACATGAAGTTCGCGATCAGGTTCAGGCCGGCGATGAAGATGCCGATGAACCGTGCCCACGCCAGGCCCCGCAGCAGGAAGTAGCCGACCAGCAGGGCGATGACGCCCAGGACCAGGTGAATCCAGCCCCACGCGGTCACGTCGAACTTGTAGACGTAGTCGCCGCGGGTGCGCACGTAGACGGAGTCCTTGGCGATGCCGACGATTCCTTCGAGGATCGCCAGCACGCCGTTGATCATCAGCATCAGCCCGGCGAAGACGGCGCCGCCGGCCGCCCAGGCGCTGCGCGAGTCGTCGCGGGGGTCGCGGCCGCCGGTGGAGCCTGGCGGGTTCGATCCGGGAGGCGGGGTGGCTGCGGTGGATTGGCTCATGGCGGGCTCCCGAGAATGCGTCGGCGTCCACGGCGGGCCCACCCGGCCGAGTATGCGGCCCAACCGCACGAACCGGGCGAAAACCTGCCTTCATGACAAAAGGATTTGCCGGATTGTCGGTCTTGGCGAGAGATGTTGCGCCGAACGGGCAGCGGCCGTACGGGCAAACGCCCCCGTACGGCGCAACGCGGCGCGGTACGGGGGCGCGAGGGAAATCGGCGCGGAGACGGATACGGATACGGGCGCCGAGACAGGCGGGGAGACGGCAGGGGAGACGGGCGGGGGAAACGATCCGCCGGGCTACTCCGCGTCCTCCAGGCGGAAGCCCACCTTCAGGCCGACCTGGTAGTGGTCGATCTCGCCGTCGACGATGTGCCCGCGCACCTGGGTGATCTCGAACCAGTCCAGACCGCGCAGAGTGCGCGAGGCGCGCCGGACGCCGTTGCGGACGGCGGCGTCGACGCCCTCGGTCGAGGTGCCGACGATCTCCGTGACGCGGTACGTGTGGTCAGCCATGACGATGTCCCTTTCGTGTGGGGGAGCGGCTCCGCTCAGTGGTGGAACGCGGTGGCCACCGACTCGGGGCGGTTCAACGGGTGCGCCTGGCGGCGCAGTTCGGGCAGCAGCGAGGCCACGTCGTCCATCAGCAGGTCGGCCAGGTCCTCGGAGAAGCCGTTGCGGCACACCACCCGCAGCACCGCCAGGTCCTGCCGGTTCGCCGGGTAGGTGTACGCGGGCACCAGCCAGCCGCGTTCGCGCAGCCGCCGCGAGACGTCGAACACGTCGTACGCCGTCACCTCCGGCGTGGTGGTGACCGCGAACACCGGGAGCTGGTCGCCCCTGGTGATGAGCCGGAAGTCGTCCAGCGACTCGAAGCGCTTCGCGACGGTGGTGGCCACGTCCCGGCTGGACTGCTGCACCGCGCGGTAGCCGTCGTGGCCCAGCCGCAGGAAGGAGTAGTACTGCGCGACCACTTGGGCGCCCGGGCGGGAGAAGTTCAGCGCGAAGGTGGGCATGTCGCCGCCGAGGTAGTTCACCCGGAAGACCAGCTCCTCCGGCAGCGCCTCGGTGTCGCGCCACAGCGCCCAGCCGACGCCGGGGTAGACCAGCCCGTACTTGTGGCCGGAGGTGTTGATCGAGGCGACCCGCGGCAGCCGGAAGTCCCACTCCAGGTCCGGGTCGAGGAACGGCGCGATCATGCCGCCGGAGGCGCCGTCCACGTGGACCGGGATGTGGGTGCCGGTGCGCTGCTCGTAGTCGTCCAGGGCCGCGCAGATCTCGGCGACCGGTTCGTACGACCCGTCGAAGGTGGAGCCGAGGATCGCCACCACGCCGATGGTGTTCTCGTCGCACAGCGCCAGCGCGGCCTCGGCGTCCAGGTGCAGCCGGTCGCCGCTCATCGGAGCGAGCCGCGGTTCGACCTCCCAGAAGGTGCAGAACTTCTCCCAGCACACCTGGACGTTGGCACCCATCACCAGGTTCGGCCGGGCGGTGGCCGGGTAGCCCGGGGTGCGCTTGGACCAGCGGCGCTTGAGCGCCATCCCGGCGAGCATGCAGGCTTCGGAGGAACCGGTGGTCGAGCAGCCGACGACCGAGCCGGGGTCGGGGGCGTTCCACAGGTCGGCGAGCATCGACACGCAGCGCCGCTCCAGCTCGGCCGTGCGCGGGTACTCGTCCTTGTCGATCATGTTCTTGTCGACGCACTCGGCCATCAGCACGTTGGCCTGCGGCTCCATCCACGTGGTCACGAACGTGGCGAGGTTGAGCCGGGAGTTGCCGTCGAGCATCAGCTCGTCGTGCACGAGCTGGTACGCCGCGGTGGGCGTCATCGGACCGTCCGGCAGGCGGTGCTTGGGCGGGGCGGTCTGCATGGCGCCGATCGGATCGGCGGCGCCGAGGTAGAACGGATTGACGGAGACCTCGTGGGGGGAGCCCGAACCTTTGTGCAACGACATGCGGGGGACCTTCCCGGCAGCGGAGCGGTGACCGGTCGGGCCGTCCGGCCCGTACGGTCCTACCGCCGTACGCGCACGACGTTACGGGCTATCCGCGCGGCCCGCAGGCCCTACGACTCCCGTGGAAGCAGGGCTTCCTGGGTGAAGCGGTGCAGGGCGCGGGCGAACGCCTCGGCCTCGGCGGGCGGCCAGTGCGCGAGGTAGGCGTCGAACCGCTCGGCCAGACGGGCGCGCATCCGGGCCACGACGCGCTCGCCCTCGGCGGTCAGGACGAGCAGGCTGGCGCGGCGGTCGGAGGGGTCGGGTTCGCGCCGGAGCAGGCCCGCGCCTTGGAGCCGGTCGGCGTGCCGGCTGACCACGGAGCGGTCCAGACCGATGGCGTGGCCCAGGCGGGCGGCGCTGCGGGGGCCGCCCCTGGCGAGGCCGCTCAGCACGGGGTAGGTGGCCTCGTCCAGGGCCGGGCCCAGGCCCGCGGTGAGTTCGCCGTAGACCACGGCGCGCGATTCCCGGCGGACGATGTCCCCGAAGTCCTCGGCGATCTGCTCTCCGGCGGTGGATTCGGTCATCCCCTCAGCTTAGCCCGTGCATCCCGCACGTACCTCCTGCGGAGTGGCCGCCCCTGACCCCCCGGGTGCCCCTCTCCTTCCCGCCCCGGGACCCTCCCTCTCAACAGGATGCGGTGTCCTTACGGCTCCCCGCCGTGGGGGTGCCGTTTCGTCCCCGGGTGCCGCCCGGTGGCCGGTTGCTCGCGCAGTTCCCCGCGCCCCTTCGGTTTCCCGCCGTGGGGGTGCCGGTTCGTCCCCGGGTGCCGCCCGGTGCCCGGTTGCTCGCGCAGTTCCCCGCGCCCCTGTTGGGGTTGCTCGTCGTTGTTGGGTGCGGGTTGCCCCGTTCCCGGGGTGGCTGGGTGCTGCGGAGGAGCCGCACCCACCCAGGGGCGCGGGGAACTGCGCGACAAGCCCACCACCGGCGGGCGGGCAAGTACGCACCGCAGGGGGCACCCACCCAGGGGCGCGGGGAACTGCGCGCTCAGCCAGAGCCGGCGGTCAGGCGAGGGCGAGGCAGCCACCCCGCAGGGGCACCCACTTAGGGGTGGTTAGAACCCGAGGGTGCGGAGGGTGGCCGCGTTGGATTGGGTTACCCCCCACAGCATGCGCTGGCGTTCGTGGACGTCGGCGACAGCCGCATCGTGGTTGAGGAGGAGCGCGGTCGCGCGGTCGGTGAGGTGCGCGGAGAGGTCGCGGTCGTGGACGGACACACCCCACTCGGGGCGTTCGATGTCCGCGAGGAAATACGCCATCTTGGGGTGGGAGATGAGACTGATGACGGGGGTGCCGCAGCCGAACGGGACCATCCCGGCGTGTCCGCGCATGCCGATCACCAGCTTGGTACGGGCATAGGTCGCGCGGATCTGGTCGTTGTCGAAGTCGTACATGGGTACGACGGGCATCGTGACGCCGTGCTCGCGCCGCAGGTCGTACGCGATCCGCTCGTCCTCGACCGTGTGGGCGACGCAGCGTACTTCGGCGTGGGCGCCCAATGTCCGTATGGAGGTGGCGAGTTCGGCGAGGAAGTGGCCGTAGTCGTGGCCGAAGCGCAGCCCCGCGCGGTCGTACGCGGCGTTGAGCAGGATGGTCTCGTCACGTCGCTCGGGGTCGGTCCAGCCGGGGACCAGGTGGCGGGTGACCGTGGTGGGGCAGGGCTGGAAGCGCACCTTGTCGTGGAGTTCGGGCGGCAGCAGGCGGCGCACCTGCGCGATGGAGCCGTGGTTGCGCAGGCCGAAGAAGACCGCCCGCTCGGCGAGCCGGCGCAGCGCCGTGCGGAACCGGTCGTGCCGGTAGGACTGGCCGTCGAAGACGTTGAAGCCGACCGCGTAGACCGCGATGGGCACCTCGATCCGCTCCAGCAGGTCGTCGGGGACGTTCCACTGCCAGGCGCTGTTGCCGTTGGGCATGGTGTCGGGCAGGAACAGCCCGCCGCCGCCGATCACCAGCCCGCGCCGGGAGTTGACCCGTTCCAGCGCGGCCTCGTCGAAGAGCCGGTGGGCGTGGACGGAGTGCCAGCGGCGCGGGCCCGCGTCGGGGCCGAACGCGAGCCGTACGGCCTCGGGCAGCACCTTGTCGCCCGCGTTGCCCTGCTGCGGCATGTAGAACGCGACATGCGCCAACTGCTCGCGCCGGTCGACGGGTTCGGGCGCGTCGGACTGCCCGGCGGGGCCGTCGCCGGCGGCGGTCCGCAGCAGCATCTGCCGGCACGGCCGGTGGGTCGGGTCCGCGTCGAGCCCGGCGAGCGCCAACTCCCGTGCGGCGTCGTCGTCTCCGCGCACCCAGGCGATCTGGGCCAGCCGGGCGAAGGCGGGCGGCGCCCAGTTGGGGGAGGCGGTGGCCAGCCGCAGGTGCGCCCGCGCCTCGTCGTCGCGGGAGACGCTCATCAGCGCCTGGCCGTAGACCTCGTGCGGCCACGCGTCGTCCGCCGGGATGCGCACCGAACCGAGCAGGTCCACCGCGTCCTGGTACTCGCCCGCGGCGATGTGCGAGGCCGCGACCCGGCGGGCGCAGCCGACGTCGCCGGTCCTGGCGGTGTGCGGGGTGCCGAAGTGCACGAGCAGGTCATGGTGCGCGGCGCCCGGCAGCGCCATGAACTCCGCCCGGAAACCGGCTTCCGCCTCGTCCGCGTCCTCGGTTGCCCCGAACTCCCTTGATACTGCGCCGGGTTCACCCGGGTCCTGGTCCACCGTCGTGAACACCCCGTCGATGTCCAGCGGCACGAACTCCCCGTCCAGCGCTGCCGCCAGCACCCCCGCCGCGGCCCGCCCGCGCGGGTGGCCGCCGTCGAGCGCCACCGCGTCCAGCCGGGCGCAGAACGCGTCCGTCAGGTGCTCTCGCTGGAGCACCAGCACATCCGTGCCCGGCCCGTCCTCGCCCGCCCGGTACGGTGCCGCCGCCAGGCCGCGGCGCAGCGTGAGCAGCCGGCCGAGCGGGCCGCACGCCACCCGCGCGGTGTCCAACACGATCACGGTGTCGTGGTCGCGGACCCGGAACGCCTCCAGCACGCCGTACTCGCCCGGCTCGGCCGTGCCGCCCGCGGCCTTCGCGTACGACGCGAGACGGGCCGCCGACTCGGGCTGCACGCAACGGAGTTGGGCGCGCGGGTGCAGGGCCGCGATGCGGGCGGCGGCGCCCTCGGGCAGCCCGTCGTGCAGGACGAGGAAGTCCTCGCACACGGTCTGGTTGGTCAGCGCGAGGCTGCGCAGCAGCGCCAGCAGGCCGGGCAGCCGGTCGGCGTCCACCCACGCGGCGAAGGCGATCCGCCGCTTGCCGGTGAGCGCGGCGGCGGAGGGGGCGGGCGCGGGGGCCTCGGGTGCGGCGGCTGAACGGGCTTCGGGCCCCGCGGGTCCTTCGGGTCCTGCCGGTTCGCGGTCGTGGGGGGTGGTGCTCATCGCAGCGAGATCACCGGGCCTGCGACGTTTCTGGCGCGTTCCATGACCCATGCTTTCTGGCTGGAGTTCGCCTCGGCGGAGGCGACCGGGACCGGTATCGCGTCCGGCAGGCGGTAGGGGGACGTCTGGTGGAAGTCGAAGCCGATCAGGTCGAGGCGCGGGCTGACGTCGAGGAAGTCGATCAGCCACATCGCCTCGAACGAGCAGGTCGGCGGGTGCGGCCAGGTGTCCGCGCCGAGCCGGCCGATGCCCCTTACGGGGGCGCGCAGCGACTCGTCGCCGGTGTGGCGCTGCGCGCCGGGCACCAGGCGGGCGCGGATGTCGGTGCGCCAGGCCGCCGCGTTGTCGCCGAGGACCAGCCGGGTGGTGACCGGGCGGTCCCAGTTGAAGACCTTCCGGTGCCCGGTGACATGGATGTCGGTGCGGGTGCCGGTCGCGGCCGGCTCGATCACGTAGGAGGTGAAGCGGAGCACCAGGTCGTAGGAGTCGATCAGCTCGCCCAGCGAACCGTCCCTGACGGTGCCGGAGTTGGCGACCAGGCAGATCGAGCGGCCGCTGATCCGGTTGCGGAGGCCGCCGAGGTCGAGCCAGCCGGTGCCGCCGTAGGTCGGGTCGGGAATCGGGGCGCGCAGGCGGTGCCGGCGCTGGTCCGCGTACAGGGCGATCACCCGGGGGAGGGTGGCCGAGTGCGCCTGCACGGCGGCGAGTTGTTCGTCGATGTGGCGCAACGCGGCGGCTTCCAGGGCCGGTACGTTTCCGGCCGTGCTGTCGGCGCCCGGGAGGAGGGCGGCGAGCGCGCGTTGTTCGGGGAGCGCCGCGCGCAGTGCCGCGGCGCGGGTACGGGCGTGGACGTCGTGGCCGGCGAGTTCCACGCAGCGGTCGTACGCCGTGAGGGCGGCCGCCGAGTCGCCCACCGCTTCGAGGGCGCGGGCCCGCAGGCGCCAGGCCGGGCGGGATTCCTCACGCAGCGGCAGGACCGTTTCCGTGATGGTCAGGGCGAGGCGGTGGCCCTCCTCGCCGGCCGCCACCGCGGCTTCGCCCGCCGCCACGAGGGCGTCGAGCAGGTCGTCCGTCACCGCGGGGGACACCGGGGTGTCCGGGCCCAGCTCGTCGGGTGACGGCAGGTGGATCAGGTGCTTCGCCAGCTCCGGGTGGGGGCTGCCGCCTCGTACCGCGGTCAGCGTGCCGCACATCCGCGCGCACGCCCGCAGGCACTCCACCACGGTGACCGGGGCCCACGGAACTCCCGAGGCCGCGGATTCCGCTTTCTCCGGCGCCGGTTCCGGCTTCCCCTTCGCCGCCACGGCCCCTCCCTGCGGCCCCAGGGCGCCCTTATGACGTGGCTTGAACCAATGCCCGCGGGTCGTCGTCACCATGTGGACGTTAGGGCGCCCCCATGAACCCCCGGTGAACCCCTCCTTACGTCCCCCCATCCCCGCCGCACGGGTGCCGTTTCGTCCCCGGGTGCCCCCGGTGCCCGGTTGCTCGCTCCGTTCTCCGCGCCCCTGGGTGGGTGCCCCTTGCGGTGCGTGTTTGTCGGTCGGTCCGTCTGTGATGGGGCGCGCAGTTCCCCGCGCCCCTGTTGGGGTTGCTCGTCGTTGTTGGGTGCGGGTTGCTCCGTTCCCGGGGTGGCCGGGTGCTGCGGAGGAGCCGCACATATCCAGGGGCGCGGGGAACTGCGCGACAAGCCCACCACCGGCGGGCGGGCAAGTACGCACCGCAGGGGGCACCCACCCAGGGGCGCGGGGAACTGCGCGACAAGCCCACCACCGGCGGGCGGGCAAGCACGCACCGCAGGGGGCACCCACCCAGGGGCGCGGGGAACTGCGCCCCTCAGGGTTTCGCCCGGGAGGTACCCCCATCCGCCCACCCACCGAGGGGTGGTCCCGGGACGGGGAGGGGAGGGGCACCCCGGGGGGTCAGGGGCGGCCACCCCGCAGGGGCCCGCCCTACTCCAGCCGTGGCTGCTGCGCCGGGGCCGGGCAGATGCGGTTGCCGTCGCGGTCGAAGACGTAGAGGTGCGCGAGGTCGACCAGGAGAGGCACCCGGTCCCCGCGGCGTACGCGGATGTCAGGGCCGGTGCGGACCACGAGATCGCCGGTCTGGGTCTCCGGAGACCCCGCGGGCCGGTCGATCACGGCAGCCGGCGCTTGGCTGGGCCGGGGCGGTACCCCGTCCCCCGCACCGTCGCGCGCCGGTATCGACGCCTGGATGCGCCTGGCCGCCTTCTGCGCCAGCTTGCCGATGCCGCCACCCCCGCCGCCGGAACCGTTCGCGGCGCGGCGGCTGCCGGTCCTGGGCGCGGGTGCGGGCCGGGGCGCCTCCAGCTCGGGCACCACCGCGGGCCGCGACCCCGTGTTGAGGTGCACCAGCGACTCATGGCCCTGGTACTCCACATGCTCGACGATCCCGCTGATCACGACCTCGCCGGAGTGCGCCTGGCTGGGCTGGGCGATCCGTACCGCCTCCGAGCGCAGGCCGACGATGATCGGCCGGCCCTGCTGGATGCGCAGCATCTGGTGGTCGTAGCTGAGCGGCTCGGGCAGGCCCAGTCGCTGGCGGCCGAAGTCGATCCACATCCCTCCGCTGAGTGGAGCGATCACGGTCGCCTGGAGCAGGTTGATCCTGGGGGTGCCGACGAACGCGGCCACGAACACGTTCTCCGGCAGGTGATACGCGTCACGGGGGCTGCTGAGCTGCTGGAGCACCCCGCTGCGCATGATCGCCACCCGGTCGCCGAGCGACATCGCCTCGGCCTGGTCGTGGGTGACGTAGACCGTGGTGACGCCCATGCCGTGGGTGAGGCGGGCGATCTCGGCGCGCAGGTGCGCGCGCAGCTTCGCGTCGAGGTTCGACAGCGGCTCGTCCATCAGGAAGACCGAGGGGTGCCGGGAGATCGCCCGGCCCATCGCGACGCGCTGGCGCTCACCGCCGGACAGCTGCCCGGGGTAGCGGTCCAGGATCTCCTCGATCCCGAGGATGCGGGCGGTCTCGTCCACCCGGGGCCCGGGCTCCTCGCCGGGCATCTCGAAGCGCAGCGGGAAGCCGATGTTCTCCCGGCTGGTCATGCTCGGGTAGAGAGCGAAGTTCTGGAAGACCATGGCCATCTTCCGGTCGCCCGGAGCCAGGTCGTTGGAGTACTCGCCGTCGAGCAGCAGCTCGCCGGTGGTGATGTCCTCCAGGCCGGCGATCATCCGCAGGACGGTCGATTTTCCGCAGCCCGAGGGGCCGAGCAGCACCAGGAACTCACCAGGTGCGATGTCCAGCGAGAACCGGTCCACGGCCGGCGACGGCTGCTTCGGGTAGTACTTGGAAACTTCGTGCAGAGTGATGGCGCGAGTCATAACGGGAGCCGCCAGGTAGTTCGGGCACGGTGACGGGGCACGTGGGGGGAGGTTTTGCTCACAGGCGCCACACAGGTGCCGGTTGGGTGTGACGTGTGTGGCCTGCGTGACTTGCCAGACTTGCGAAGATGCGTGGTTGACGCTGCGCAGACGGTAGTGCACTACTCGTAGGTTGCGGAACGCTTGTATCAACACTGGATTGATACTTTTGACTCGTGACGAACCTCGCGCTCGGCCCGAGCTGGCTCGACCCGAACCATCTGATCAACACCTACGGCCTGTGGGGCGTGCTGTTGGTCGTGTTCGCCGAGTCCGGACTGCTGATCGGCTTCTTCCTGCCCGGTGACTCCCTGCTGTTCACCACCGGGCTGCTCGTCGCGTCCGGCACCCTGCACCAGCCGCTGGCCGTGGTCGCGGCGCTGATCGCGGTGGCGGCGGTGGTGGGGGAGCAGACCGGGTACTGGTTCGGCCGCAAGGTCGGCCCCTCGCTCTTCTCCCGGCCGGAGTCCCGGCTGTTCAAGATGGAGAACATCGAGAAGGCGCACGCCTTCTTCGAGCGGCACGGGCCGAAGGCGATCGTGATGGCCTGCTTCGTGCCCATCGTGCGGACCTTCACCCCGATCGTGGCCGGCGTCAGCCGGATGAACTACCGCACCTTCGCGACTTTCAACATCATCGGCGGGACGCTGTGGGGCGCCGGCGTCACCCTGCTGGGGTACTGGCTCGGACAGATCGCGTTCGTCCGCGACAACATCGAGGCGATTCTCGTCCTCGTGGTGCTCGTCTCCGTGGTCCCGGTCGCCATCGAGTTCCTGCGCTCGCGCAAGAAGTCCGCCGCGGGTGAGGGTGCCGGTACGGGCACGGGCACGGGTGCCGGCCTGGAGACCGGCGACGGGGCCGCGCCGGCCGCCGACCTGGGTGCCGAGTCGATCGCCGCCACCGCCTCCCGCGGTGGGCGGCACCGCGCGACGAAGCGCTGACGCCTTGGGCGAGGAGCAGCGGGGCCCGTCCGGCGGGTCACCGGAAGGGCCGGGAGAACCGGGACAGCCGGGACAGCCGGAAGGGCCGGGACAGTCGGAAGGGCCGAAAGGGCCGGAAGGCCCTGAGACCGACCCCGGCCCCGTCGATCTCGGGGCCGCGCTGACGCCCGCCGACG
The DNA here is from genome assembly GCF_040702025.1 of Streptomyces sp. NPDC088194. Classification (NCBI taxonomy): domain Bacteria; kingdom Bacillati; phylum Actinomycetota; class Actinomycetes; order Kitasatosporales; family Streptomycetaceae; genus Streptomyces; species Streptomyces sp. NPDC088194. The sequence continues at coordinate 11,471 of NZ_JBFBIV010000049.1, forward strand.
GCATACCCGTGATCACGCTGCCGCCCGAAGGCGGACTGTGGCAGGACCGGATGCGGGCGATGCTGCGGCTGCCGTCGACCGAGCGGCCCGCACCGCCCGCGGACCGGCCGGGGGCGGCGGGCACGGCGAGCGGCGGTTCGGTGCCGCGCGTGCTCGACCTCACCCTGCGGATCGGGGAGCTGCTGCTGGCCGGCGGCGAGGGCGCCGAGGACGTCGAGGCGGCGATGTTCGGGGTGGCCTTCGCGTACGGGCTGGCCCGGGTGGAGCCGACCGTGACCTTCACGCTGCTGGGCATCTCGTACCAGCCGTCGCTGACCGAGACGCCGCACACGATGAGCCGTACGGTGCGCCGGCGGGGCACGGACTACACCCGGCTGGCGGCCGTCTTCCACCTCGTCGACGGGATCACCGCGCACGAGGTGACGCTGGAGGAGGCGTACCGCAGCCTCGCCGACATCCGCCGCAACCGGCACCCGTACAGCTCGTGGGTGCTCACCGGCGCGGCCGGGCTGCTGGCGGGGGCGGCGAGCGTGCTGGTCGGCGGCGGTCCGCTGATCTTCGTACTGGCCGCGCTCGCCGCGATGCTCGGCGACCGGCTGGCGTGGCTGCTGGCCGCGCGGGGGCTGCCGGAGTTCTACCAGTTCGCGGTCGCCGCGATGCCCGCCGCCGCGATGGGCGTGCTGGTCGGGCAGTACGGCCACTGGATACCGGGCGCGACCAACGTGCAGTCCTCGGCGGTGATCACCGGTGGGCTCTTCGCGCTGCTGCCCGGGCGGGCGCTGGTCGCCGCCGTCCAGGACGGCCTCACCGGGTTCTACATCACCGCCTCCGCCCGGCTGCTCGAAGTGGTCTACCTCATCGTCGGCATCGTGATCGGGGTCACCCTCGTCCTCTACGCGGGGGTCCACTCCGGGGCGCGGCTCAACCCGGACCAGGCGCTGCGGGCGTACGACCGGCCGTGGGTGCAGCTGCCCGCCGCGATGGTGCTCACGCTGGCGTTCGCGGTCCTGCTCCAGTGCGAGCGGAAGGTGCTGCTGGTCGCCACGCTCAACGGGGGCGTCGCCTGGACCGTCTTCGGGGTGCTCCATCAGCGGGCGGGCGGCAACCAGGTCGCCGCGACCGCCGCGGCCGCGGGGTTGGTCGGGCTCTTCGGGCAGCTCATGGCCCGCTACCGCTTCGTCTCCGTCCTTCCTTACGTCACCGCCGCCATCGGGCCGCTCCTGCCCGGTTCCGCGACCTACTTCGGGCTGCTCGCGCTCACCCAGCACCACCAGTCCGCCGCGCTCAGCCAGCTCACGAAGGCGGCCGCGCTCGCGCTCGCCCTCGCGATCGGGGTCAATCTCGGCAACGAGGTCGCCCGGCTCGCGCTCCGTGCGCCCGGGGCTTCCGCTCCCCGCCGCGCCGCGAAACGTACCCGCGGGTTCTGAGGGTGCCCCTGCCCCTCCGGGGTGGTGCGTTCTCTCGGTTCGGGGCCACCTGTCGGTGGTGGGTCGGCCGCGCCCCCGCGTAGGTGCGGCTCCTTCCGCACGGACGGGAACCGTGGCGGCGGGTTGCCGTACGCTCGGTGAACGTGGCGTTCAGTAAGGGTGGAGGGCGGCCGGATGGACGTGGAGGAGCTGGGGCACCCGGGGCGGACCGGCCGGCCTCGCAGCGAGAAGCGCAAAGCGGCGATCCTGGCGGCGGCGGGCGACCTGATGATGGAAGGCGGGCTGAAGGCGGCGACGATGGAGGCCATCGCCGCGCGCGCGGGTGTCGGCAAGGCGACGGTGTACAAGTGGTGGCCGTCGCGCGGCGCGGTGGCCCTGGAGGGCTTCATGCTCCGCGCGGCGGATTCGTGGACGCTTCCCGAGGGAGCCCCGGCCGCGGAGGCGCTGCGGGTCATCGCGGTGGCCGCGGTGCGGCTGTTCACGCGGAGCCCGGCGGGCCCGCTGATGCGCGCGCTCGCCGCGGACGCGCAGTCCGACCCGGAGATCGCGCAGGCGCTGCGCGAGCAGTGGCTGTCCCCGCGCCGCGCGGTGACGGCCGAGGTCCTGCGGGAGGGCATGCGTACGGGGGAGTTGCGGGCGGACCTCGACATCCCGGCGACGCTCGACCTGATCTTCGCGCCGGTGTACTTCCGGCTGCTGTTCGACCATGAGCCGCTGGACGAGGAGTTCGCGGAGCGGACCGTGCGGCAGGTGTTCGCGGGGATCGCCGCCGGCGGGAGGGAATAGCCGGCTCCGGATCGCCGTTGCCTCAAACTGAACGAAGCGTTCAGTAATAACCGAGCACCGGAGAGCCCCCGTATGACGACCAGCGGCCCGTCCCCGTCTGCCGCCCATGCCGCCCACGCCGCCGACGCAGCCCTGACCGAGTCCGAACCCGAACCGGTGCCCATAGCCGGGGCCACCGCCGAGCCGGGGCGGGCGCTGCGCTGGGTGATCATCACCCTCGCCTTCGCGTGCGGCGCCAGCGTCGCGAACCTCTACTACGCGCAACCCCTGCTCGGCCTGCTCAGCAACTCCTTCGACGTGAGCAAGGGCACCGCCACCGTCGTGGTGACCGCCACCCAGATCGGTTACGCGCTCGGCCTGGCCCTGCTGATTCCGCTCGGCGACCTCCTGGAGAACCGGCGGCTGGCCTCCCGCACGCTGCTGATCACCGCGGTCGCGCTGGCGGTGGCCGCGTTCGCCCCGGACTTCTGGGTCTTCCTCGCGGTGTCGGTGCTGATCGGCGTCACCTCCGTGGTGGCGCAGATCCTGATCCCGCTCGCCGCGCACCTCGCGCCGGCCGAATCGCGCGGGCGGCTGGTCGGGCAGGTGATGAGCGGGCTGTTGCTGGGCATCATGCTGGCCCGTTCCGTCGCCAGCTTCGCCGCCGCCGCGTGGGGTTGGCGCAGCATCTACGCCATCTCCGCCGTCGTCATGCTGCTCACCTCGCTGGCGCTGCTGAAGGTGCTGCCGGTCCGCAAGCCCGACCACTCCGCCCGCTACGGCACCCTGCTCGCCTCGGTGGCCGGCCTCGCGCGCAGCGAACCGGTGCTGGTGCGGCGGGCGTTGACGCAGGCGTGCATGTTCGGCGCGTTCACCGCGTACTGGACGGCGGTGGCGTACGAACTCGCCGACCGGCATCACATGTCGCAGAACGGCATCGCGGTCTTCGCGCTGGTCGGCGCGGCCGGGGCGGCCTCCGCACCGGTCGCCGGGCGGCTCGGCGACGCCGGGCGCGGGGTGCCCGGCCGGGCCGTGGCGATCCTGCTCGGCCTGGTGGCCATGGTCGTGGCGGGGTTCGGTGTCGACAACCTCGTGCTGCTCGCGATCGGCGGCGTGCTGCTGGACTTCGCCGTCCAGGGCCACCAAGTGCTCAGTCAGCGCGACATCTACGCCCTGCGGCCCGACGCCCGCGCCCGCGTCAACTCCGTCTACATGACCACCGTCTTCCTCGGTGGTGCCGCCGCGTCCGCCGCGACCGGCGCGGTCCACTCCGCGTGGGGCTGGACCGGCGTCACCGTGATGGGCGCCGCCCTGACGGTGGTGGCGTTCCTGCTGTGGTCGGTCGAGCGGTTCCGCCCGGCGGCGGCTCGGAGCAGGGTGAACTCCCTCTAGAACACGGCCGGTTGGAGAGCGGCGGGGGCTGGACGCCGGAGGGGCCGTGTGCCCGCTGTCGCGGACGCACGGCCCCGGGTGGTGCTGACGCGCGGTCGCGGAATCGCGGCGCGGGCGTGCGGTTCGTCAGTTCTGGTACTGGAGCAGGACCGGTCGGGGCGCCTGCTCGCCGCCCGCGCCACCGCCGGCGATCACCGTGCCGGTGCGCGGGTCCGCGGCGATCGCGCGGACGTCGATCGGCGACGGGTCGGAGACCGCGGGCAGCGGCGACTTCGTCCACACGCCGTTGTCCAGGCGCAGGACGGTCTCGGCGACGCTGAGCCAGACGGTTCCCCCGGAGTACGCGGCCCCGCTGGTGTAGTCGGAGACCGCGGGGAGGGAGACGCCGGTGTTCTCCTTGTGCCAGGTCGTGCCGTCCCAGCGCAGGTAGCCGTTGGCCGTCGTGAAGTCGAAGACGTACACCTCGTTTGAGGACACCGTCACCGCGGACTGCTCGCTGTTCTTCGACGTCCAGGTCGACGGCAGCGTGGACTGGACCCACTTGGTGCCGTTCCAGTGGTAGGCGAGCGGGCCGAAGGGCGACGTGTTCGACGAACCCATGAGCCACAGGTCCTTGCCCGAGGTGCCCGTCACGATATCCGGGCTCGACACCGTGTCGGGCAGGGCGACGGTGTTCCACGAGGTGCCGTCGAAGTGGTGCGCGTAGTGGTAGCTGAAGTCCCACATGTCGTTCGCGGCGAATGCCTGGAAACGCATGGAGGGATAGGTGTCACCGGTGAGGGTGTGCTGCCACGTGGTGCCGTTCCAGTGCCACCGCCCCGGAGCGGTGTCGGCGCTCAGGGACTCCTGGTCGTAGATGTAGAAATCCGAACAGGAGATGCCGCCGAGGGAGGCGATGTAGTCGCTGTTGTGCATCTGCGGAATTCCGGGCTTGGGCACGACCTCCCAGCCCGTGCCGTTCCAGCAGCGGATGTCCTGCCCCGGGTCGGTGGCCAGCACATCGCCCGACACCGTCGACACGACGTCGTGGAAGGCGTGCATCTTGGCCGGCGTGGTGCCGACGTTCACTTCCTGCCAGCTGCCCGTCGCGGTCGCGGTCGAGGTCGCGGTCGTGGTCGTGGTCGCGTTCGGGTCGGTGGCCGCGGCCGTGGCCGGCTGACCGCCGTGGGCCTCGTCTGCCTGTGCTGAGGGCAGCAGGGCCGCAAGGCCCACGAGCAGTCCTGCCGCGGCGACGGCCGCACGACCGATATGGCTTCTTCGCAAAGCAGTCTTCTTTCATCCGGAATGAGATGATCCGCATCCGAAGGGAAGTGTTTCCATCTGCGATCGACCGCTACGCCTGCGGTCCGGCGTTCACTCGACCCGTGAAGTGGGATCGCGTGAAAGAGGCGCGAGAGCGCACGTTGGACCGATGCGAGGGCGCGTCGCCGAGCGGAATGGCTGATTCCGTGGCGGGCCGGCGCAGGCCAAGCGTGATCGACGAAAAAATGTTCCCCGTGTGATTGGCTTCCGATCCTGCTTGGCTGTGAATTGCTTGTCAAATCACCAGTGGCCAGGGGGGATTCGCGCGCTCCTGGCACAAGGCGTGCCCGTAATGGCGAACAAATGCCGACATGGCGAAATCCCTCTACCATGGGGGCGTTGGCGAAGTGCCGAGGGCAGGGGGATGCCATGCTGGATCATGCGGGCCGGGTCGAGAAGACGTTCAAGGCCGTGGACGTCGGTGACGGTGGGGACGGGCGCTGGGCGGCGCGGGTGCGGGAGGTCGCGAAGGAGAGCGACCCGGCCAAGTGGCTGGCGGACGAGGGCCGGACGCCGGAGGGAGCGGTGCGGGCGAAGGAGCTGTTCGCACGGCACATGCCCGAACTCCTGCCGGTGCTGGAGCGGTTGGCCGCGCAGGTGCCGGAGATGGCCGCCGGCGAGACGCTGTTGACGCACGCGGCGGCGAAACCGTTCTGGAGCGGCTGCACGCAGACCGCCCGCCCCGGACGGCTGCTGCGCAACTACGACTTCCCGCCCGAGGCGTGCGAAGGCAGCATCGTCCGCTCGCACTTCCTGCGCCCGGTGATCGGGATGCAGGATGGCGCGTGGGGGCTGCTCGACGGGATGAACGACGCGGGCCTCGCCGTCTCCCTCACCTTCGGCGGCCGCTTCGTGCACGGTCCTGGCCTGTCCATCCTGATCGCGCTGCGCTACGTACTGGAGACGTGCACCACGGTGGACGAGGCCGTCGAGTGCCTGCGCGGCCTGCCCATCTGCATCCCGCAGAACGTCACGCTCACGGACCCGGACCGCGCCGTCACCGTCCAGGTCGGCCCGGACATCCCGCTCACCGTCGACCCCGACCCGGTGGCGTGCGCCGCCAACCACCAACTCGCCGCGCCCGTCTCGCCCGAGCAGGAGGCCGGCAGCCGCACGCTCGCCCGGGTCGCGGCGATCCGCGCCGCCGGTCCTGACACCCCCGTCGCCACGATGCTGCGCCCGCCGCTGCACCGGCGGGAGTACGACGAGGGGTTCGGCACCCTCTACACCGCGGACTATCGCCCCACCGACGGGGAAGTCGGCTATCACTGGCCCGACACCGAACCCTGGACGCAGTCCTTCGCCGCCTTCCACGAGGGCGCCCGCACGATCGAGCTCGCTCCGGCGCCTGCCCTTCCCGAGCCCGCGGCCACCCCTGCCTCGTCGGCCGACTAGGGCCTTTCGAAAGCGGGTTCGGGGAGATTCGGGGCACGCGAGGGGGAGGAATGGTGCCTCGAATGTGGAGGGAGATGGTGGGTGGTGGATCGGGCGGAAGTGGGATGGCTGGTCGCCGCCGTGGTGGTCGTGGGAGTGGTCACGGCCGTGATCGCGGTGCGGACGCTGCTCAAACTGGTGCGGGCGCGACGGATGTTGAAAGCGACCGGGATGCCGCTGTCGACCAAGGCCATGTTCTGGGGCTCGATCGCGTATCTGATCTGGCCGGTGGATCTGCTGCCCGATCCGATCTACGTGGACGACATCGGTTTCCTGATGCTGGCCCTGCGTTCGGTGCACGCGGCGGCCACGCGGCTATCCGCGGAGCGGGCCGTCACCGGCGGCCGGGAAATCCGTACCAATCGGCATAAACGCGGTCGCTAAAGGGGCGGTTGGCCCCGTGTATAGTGGCCAGCTGTTGTCAGTATTCAAGTGAATGCGGCGACTTCGGGGGAGGCAATGGGGGCCGATTTCGATGCGCGCGCATTCGAAACGGGGTAGTACATCATGCGTGTTCGGGTTCATCCCAGTCTTCCGGTCATTGCCGCGATACTCGTCGGCGGCGCGCTGCTCACCGCGTGCAACGACGACTCCAGCTCGTCCGACGACGCGGGCTCCACGCCCTCGACCTCGGCCGCCGCGCCGACCACCACCAGCGCCGCGCCCACCACGAGCGCGTCCGCGACGACCGACGGCGGGAACGGCGGGTCGTCCGGCAGCCCGGTCACGGTGAACAAGTCGTTCACCGACGACGTGATGGGCGAGAAGGCGACCGTGCTCAAGTACGTGAGCGGGTACCAGCCGTCGGCCGCGTCCAAGAGCAAGTACTCGGCCCTCGCGGACGAGAAGGTCGTCCTGGTCAACGTGAAGGTGACCGCCAGCAGCAAGTACTACGACACCTTCGGCGCCGACTCCTTCTACCTCACGGGTATGTCCAACGGGATCGACCAGGCGAGCACCACGATCCTCGACGACGAGATCAAGGCCGCCGGCTACCCGCCGCTGCCCGACGCCGAGACCGGCAAGACCACCACCGGCTGGGTCGTGTTCACTCCGACCAAGGACACGACGAAGCTGGTGCTGCGCTACAAGCGGCTCGCCGCGAAGGCATCGAACGGCACGAACATCACCGCGAAGAACTTCGACATTCCGCTCAACTGATCGACGTAAGTTCCCGACGGCCCGCCGGAATTACCCGGCGGGCCGTTTTGGCGTACCACCCGAGCGCAATTGCGAACGGCCGGATCAAGCCTTCGTCTTGGGGTCGTGCCGGGTGAAGACACAGCCGGAGTTGACCTCCAGCACGATGCTCTCCGCGCTCTGGACCCCGAGCCCCACGGTCCATTCGGACTTCGGCAGGCCGGCGGTCGTGCGCTTGTCCGGGGCGTCGGAGTAGTTCACCGTGTAGCCCTGCTTGGTGAAGTACGCGTTGGCGGCCCGCATCACGGCCTTCGCCTTCGCCTGGGGCACCGCGAGCGCCAGCCCGTAGACGTACCGGAAGCGGTGCTGGCCGGGCGTCTCGGTGGCGCACTGGGTCCAACGGTCGCTGTAGGCGGTGGTTCCGGGAGTGCCGACGGTGGGGTGGAGGGCGTCGAGGGTCTGCTGGAGGAGCGTGCGGGCCTTCTTCTCGACGGCGTCGGGTTGGACATCGCCCGAGTGCGCCGCGCCGCAGGCACTGGTGAGGGTGAGGAGCAGGGCGGCGGCCGGCATCGCGGCCATGCTGCTCGCGCGTGTGGTTCTGATCATCGCTCCTGCTGCTAGAGGAAGTCGGTCACGGCGTGGACGAGGTTCTTTCCACTGTCCACGAGGGAGTCACCGCTGTCCTTGAGGTCGTCGAGTGTCCCGCCCGGATCGCCGGAGACGAGGTCGGTGACCGAGCCTATGAGGTCGTTCTGGGCCTGGCCGATCTCATGGAGGGCGTCTCCGGTGTCTTCCAGCGGCCGTCCCCAGTACCCTCCGATCGCATGGCCGGCGTTCTGCAGTCCGGCGCCGGTCAGTTGCTGGAACCCCACGACGGGATCGACCACGACATCGGCGAAGTTGGGCAGCGGACCGGACTTGTCCTCGGTCGGCATCGAGCTGACCTTGTCGGTCTGCCCGGTCACGATGTCGGTCATGTTGTCCAGTGAAGGCCCCGCGTCCCAGTACTCGCTGTGCGCGTGCTTCACCCCGCTTCCGGAGCCGGAGTCGAAGGTCTTCCCTCCGAACTCCGTGGACGTCGGGTCGTTGCCGAACCGGTCGCTGTGGTCGTCGAACCAGTGCAGCGGGTCGAGTGGCAGGCCGATCGCTGGGACGGGATCGAACTTCTTCTTGCTCGCCCAGACGTGGTCGGACCCGATGCCGAGCTGTGACGCCTTTCCGGCCGTGACGCCCGGCGAGCCGACGAGGACGACATCGTCGGGCCGCATGCCGAAGTGGGCGCAAGCGTCGCCCACGAGGGTGGTGCCGTAGCTGTGCCCGACCACCGTGAGGTGACCGGGGCCGGAGTGATCGGCCTGCAACGACCGGACGAACGCGGTCAGTTTCGGGGCGCCGTTGTCGGCGAAGCTCTGCGACGCCGGGCCGGGGACGCTCCACCCCGGCGCGTCATAGCCGAGCCAGTAGACGGAGGCGGTCGAGCCGGGCTTCTGGGTGTTGGCGGAGTTGAACAGGGTCAACGAGCGGTCCATGTCGCCACTGCTGCCGTGCGCGCCGGTTCCGGGGACGTACACGGCCGTGTTCGCCGCCTTGTCCGGGTTGCCGAACGACAGCGCCACGTGGCCCTTCCCTTTGGTGTCGAACCCGAGGAGGAACGTCGTGGGGTGCAGCGGGTCGTTGATGTACGCCGACAGGTCCTTCAACTGCTGCGGGCAGTCCGTCGCCTTCAGGCACTCCGCCAGCCGTAAGCGGTTGAGCTTGTCCGCCTCGACCGCCGGCAGACCCTGGAAGGCGGTGATGTCGTCGGGGGACGCGTCGGCGTACGCCTTGAGGAAGGCGGGGTCGTTCAGGTTCTCGCTCAGATCGCTCTTCACCAGGGCGAGGCCGGCCGCGTCGTGGTCCTTCGTCGCCTGCTGGAAGAGGTAGGCGTCGGCCGCCGCGACGGAGATCGGTTCCGGGACCTGGACGTGGTCGCCCCCTGCGCCGATGTGCACGGCGAGCGCGTGTCGCCGGCGCAGGTCGGCAAGTTGGTCGCGGGTCCAGGAGGCGATGGCGCTGAGCTTGCGCAGGTTCTCGGTGTCGAGCCCGTACTTGGCGAACTGGCCGCTGAGCGAGGCGCAGTGGGTGGACAGCGCCTGTGCGCCGGTGTCCATCTGCTGGATGGCTTGGGCGAGTACCGCGACGTCCACGGCTGCGATCTTGGTCATCTTCCCCCCGGGACATGGTGTTGGGGCCAGGGCCGCGGCGATGCGTCACCAGTCGTGCTGGTGGTCCATCCGCATCTGCCGGGCCTGGCTCTCCGTGACCTTCAGCGGCTCGGCTCGCAGCGCGTCGGCGACGACGTCCCGCAGTCCGTTGGTCAGGGTGTGGACGGAGTTCCTGCGACCCGTGATCTCGGCCTGGAACTTCGTCGCCGCGTCCGTCCCGATCCACGCCTTGCCGCTGCCGAAGTCGGCGGCGGGCTGGTCGAGTACGGGCCGCATGGCGTCCAGGGTCGCGTCCATGGTGGACAGCAACGTCTGGAGCCAGGCGCGCCGCGGGTTGTCGACCATCTGTCCGGACATCTCGAACGGCCCCCGTGTTTCGCGTCAGATGGCCAAGAAGGTAGGGACACCCGACGCCCGGAGCAATGGCGGCACCGCGTTGTGAAGCTCACATCGCACGAGGCGCCGGAGAGTGCATGTGCCCGACGGGCGGGGCGGATGGGGGCAGAGGTGATCGAAGTTCAGCACTTTGTGAGCGATTACTGACATTCCGTGAACATGAGTGGGTGTCAGACCCTACGATCGGTTTCAGGTGAGCCTTTGTCCGGGCAAAGGGGCTTATTTGCCTATGCCCGCAGGCAATGTGGCGAGCCGTCAGAGATCGACTCGGAGGAAGAAGGCCAGGTCGGAGACTCGACTGCCGTGCGCGGGCGGGCTCTTGACATGGCTTTCCGACAACTGGAAGGGAATGGAACCCCCATGAACGACAGCGACAGCAACGCGGCTGGTGCGCAGGGGCCTTCGGCACGGCGGATCTACGCGAAGGAACTGGCGAAGCTGCGGGAGCGTGCGGGTCTGACGTTGGTGCAGCTCGGCGAGCAGACCAGGTACGAGCAGTCGTACCTGCACCGGCTGGAGAACGGCGAGCGGCTGGGCTCGTCGGACGTCCCCAAGGTGCTCGACAGGTTCTACGGCACCGGTGACCTGCTCGCCGACCTGTGGAAGCTCGCCAAGCGGGAGAAGAAGCAGGGCCGGTACGAGGGCTTCATGGACGTCGAGGCCGAGGCCAGGAACATGCAGCAGTTCGTGGCCGGCCTGATCCCCGGGCTGTTGCAGACCGAGCGGTACGCCGCGTCGCTGCTGAGTTCCGACCTGTCGGCTTCCCTGGCGGAGGTGAACCGGCGGGTGCAGGAGCGGATGGCCCGGCAGGCCCGGCTGTTCGGGAAGACGAACCTGCTCGACTACCGCGGGCTGATCCACGAGTCGGCGCTCCGCAGCGGGCTCAAGGACCACGACGCGTGGACCGAGCAGCTCGAACGGCTCATCGAGGCAGCCGGGCTGCGGCATGTCTCGCTGCACGTCGTGCCGTTCAGCGCCGGTCCGCACTTCATGTTCGGCGGCTCGCTGAGCATGCTGTGGCTGCCCAGCGGGCGCAACATCGCCTACGTGGAGGGCAGTCTCAGCGGCGACGTCATCGAGGACGCGGAGGAGGCGGAGCAACTGCGGTTGACCTACGATCAGTTCAGGGACCTCGCGATGACTCCTGAGGGGTCCCTGGACCTGCTTCGCACCGTACTGGAGGAGCACACGTCATGTTCATCGCTGCCAAGGACCTGAGCGGCGCCGCCTGGCGCAAGTCGTCGTACAGCAACGGCAACGGGGGCGACTGCGTCGAGGTCGCCGACGGCTTCACCGGCGTGGTGCCGGTCCGCGACTCGAAGGACCCGCACGGACCCGCGCTGGCGTTCTCCGCGGACGCGTGGGCGTCCTTCGTGGGCGCGGTGCGCGCCGACGAGTTCCCCACCGTCTGAACCGCCGAACCGGTTCGTCCCCCGTGGCGCAAGCGGACCACCGCGTGTCCGCTTGCGCCACGGCGTGCGCCGCCTTGACCTGCTGGGGCGTTTTCGGATGAGCTGAGGCAATGGCTGTCATCCACAAGACCACGCTGGTCCCCGGCAAGCTGGAACTCGTCGCGCCCTGGCTGGCGGCGCAACCGTGGTACGTCGGTACCGGGCGGGCGCCCGAACTCGGCAAGTCCGGCGGGTTCCGGCTCGACGACCCCGAGGGCGAGGTGGGCATCGAGTTCCTGGTGGTCACCGACACCTCGGGCGAGGACGAACCGCGCGCCTACCTCGTACCGTTGACGTATCGCGCCGAGTCGCTCGACGGTGCCGACCACGCGCTGATCGGCACCACCGAGCACGGCGTGCTCGGGCACCGCTGGGTGTACGACGGGACCCACGACCCGGTGCTCCAGGCGCAGTTGCTCGCGTTGATCCAGGACCGGGCCGAGCCGCAGGCGCAGTCCGCCTCCGACACGCCCGACCCCACGGTGGTCCCGACCCTCAACGGCCCCGCGCTGCCCGTGGACGCCGTCGCCACCACCGTCTCCCACGGTCCCGACGGCACCGAACTCGCCGTCGAGATCCCGGCGTACGCCGCCCACACCCTCCACCTCGTCCGCGCCCTCGACCCGAACTCCGCCGCCCCGGCCGACCCCGCCCTCCGCGCCCACCTCACCGCGGAATGGCAGGCCCCCGACGCCGACCACCGCGTCACCGGCCTCCTCGCCGTTCTGCGGCCCACCGCGAGTTGAGCGCGATGTGGGACGCTGAGCGGCGTGACGTCAGGGACCGCCGAGGAGTTCACGGAGCACCGCCGGAGGATGTTCGGGCTGGCCTACCGGCTGCTCGGGTCCGCCGAGGAGGCGGAGGACGCGGTGCAGGACGCGTACCTGCGGTGGAGCCGCGCGGACCGGGAGGCGATCGAGCAGCCGGGGGCGTGGCTGGCCAAGGTCGTCACCAACCTCTGCGTGAACCGGCTCACCTCCGCCCGCGCCCGGCGCGAGCGGTACGTCGGGCCGTGGCTGCCGGAACCGGTGATGACGCGGGACGGCGCGCTCGGCCCGCTGGAGTCCGCGGAGCAGCGTGACGCCGTGTCCACCGCGATGCTGGTGCTGCTGGAGCGGCTGACCCCGACCGAGCGCGCGGTGTACGTGCTGCGCGAGGCGTTCGGCTACAGCCACCGGGACCTCGCCGGCGTGCTGGAACTCACTGAGGCCAACTGCCGCCAGGTGTACCGCAGGGCGGTGAAGCGCGTGGCCACACAGGAGACCCGCTTCACGCCCGCGGTCGAGCGGCAGCGCGAACTCGTCGAGTCCTTCGTCACGGCCGCACGCGAGGGCGACCTCGCCCGCCTCGAACGGCTCCTCGCCGAGGACGTCACCTGGTGGAGCGACGGCGGCGGCAAGGTCAGCTCCGCACGGCGCCCGATCCTGGGCCGGGAGAAGGTCGTCCGCTTCATCTCCGGCACCGTCCGCAAGTTCACCGGCGCCCTCGCGGTCGACATCGTCGAGGCCAACGGCGCGCCGGCCCTGGTCGTCCGGGTCAGCGGCCACCTCTACACCGTCATCGCCCTGGACGTCCGCGACGACGCCATATCCGGCGTCTGGTCCGTCCTGAACCCGGAGAAACTGTCCTTCGTGCAGCGCCAGTTGGCGACGACGGCGTAGGTCGCTCCGGGTGGTGCGGCCGGCTCGTGGTCAGTGGGTGGCGGGGATGACCTGCCAGGCGAGGACGCCGGTCGGGACGTCGGTGAACTCCTTGGCGAAGAAGAAGTTCTCAAGTTTGTTGCCCGTGAAGGGGAACCGCAGGACGTCGCCGTCGCAGTACACGTCCGGCATGATGGCGGGATCGGGGGCATTCATCTCCCAGGCGAACCACACGGCCCCGGTCCCGGCGCAGGCTGCCTCGAGGACGTAGGCGTGGGCGTCCTTGAAGTGGGGTTCCGTCTTCATGATCCGCATGTTCTTGTTCACGGTGCCGGTCCAGTGCATTTTCACCTGGGACGACTTTGTGAGCTTCGCCTGTGCCTGCTGGCGGAGTTGGGCCTCGCTCCGGGGTGGTGTGGGTGTCGGTTCGTCCTTGTGGTCGCCGGAGGAGCATCCGCTCAGCACTACGGCGATCGCGGCTACGGCGCCCAGGGCCCGCCACCGGCGCTTCACCATCGTGAGCCCCCTGCCCCTGTGTACGCGACACCCTCTGGTCCTCAACGTATCCGACGCCCGTTGGCCGCACTGGTGCTCTTGCGAGCTGCCCGGGGCGTTGTCACGTTTGCGGGGGCCGGGCGGTTCTGAGGGGGTGACGGGCGCTCCGGTAGGGGGTGCCCCCGGCGGAGGGACGGCGAGCGGGATGACGGTGACGGGGAAGACGACGATGGTGACCGGGGGCACCGGGACGCTCGGGCGGCTGGTCGTGGAGCGGCTGCGGGCCGGCGGCGGCGAGGTGCGGGTGCTCAGCCGGCACGCGCCGCCGCCGTACGCCATCGACCTGCGCAAGGGCGGCGCGGGTCTGGTCGAAGCGCTCACGGGCGCGGACACCGTGGTGCACTGCGCGTCCAACCCGCGCGGGGGCGACGAGGAGGCGGCCGGCCACCTGATCGAGGCGGCGCGGGCCGCCGAGGTGCGGCACCTGGTGTACATCTCGATCGTCGGCGTCGACCAGGTGCAGTTCGGCTACTACCGCAGCAAGCTCGCCGTCGAGCGGCTGATCGAGGAGTCGGGGCTCGGCTGGACCGTCCTGCGCACGACGCAGTTCCACGACCTGGTGCTCCAGGTGCTGTCGGCCTTCGCGAAACTGCCGGTCATGCCGGTCCCGGTCGGCCTGGTCGACCAGCCGATCGACAGCGGCGAGGTCGCCGTACGGCTGGCCGAGCTCGCGGCGGGCGAACCGGCCGGCCGGGTACCGGACATGGGCGGACCTGAGGTGCGGACCTTCGCCGACCTGGCCCGCGCCTACCTGCGCGCGAGCGGGCGCCGCCGCCCCCTGCTCAAGGTCCCGCTGGCGGGCCGCACGTACCGTTCCTTCCGGGCGGGCGGGCACCTGGCGCCGGAACGGAACGTCGGCGTGGGCACGTTCGAGGACTTCCTCGCGGGACGTTTTCCTCCTGCGGAAACTCGCTAGCCCACGGCCGCGCGGGAGCCCCACTCTGGCCGAGGGGACACGTCCACCGGGGAGACGTGTCCCGATCGGCCGAACCGGCCGACCGGACGAGATCCGGCCGGCCGGGTCGTCCACCGCCCTACGGCGCCGCTTCGAGCACGGCGCCGTAGCGGCGTGTTGTCCCGAAGTCCCTTCCGCCACGGGCGCGTCATGTCGCGCGCCGTGACGGTGGGACCCGTCCCGAGGACGGTGCGGACAATCTGCGGCAGCGGTCAACGCCGTTGCCAGTAGGACGTTTTGAGGGGATCACGATGTACTACCCGCCCGAGGTCGTCGTCCTTGGAGCCGAGCCGCCGGACCGCCCGGTCCGCGATCCGCTCGCCGTCGCGCTGGCCAACGCCTCGTTCCTGGGCATCGGCTACCTGATGCTGCGGCGGCGCGGCCTCGCCGTACTCACCGCGCTGGTCACCTTCGTGCTGCTGATCCTGCTCGGCGTCGCCTTCCGGACGGTGTGGTGCGAGGGGGTGGTCGTCGGGTGGTGGGTGCTGATGATCGCGCACGGCTGGTTCCTGGCGGGCGGACGGCTGCGGCGGCGTACGGGCGGGGCGGGGGACGGGGCCGCGGGGGCGGCTGCGGGCGGGGCCGCGAGAGGGGCCGCGGGTGGAGGGGTGAGTACGGGCCGGCGCCCCGGACCGCTGAGCGGCTGGCGGATCAGCGGCATCCGGACGCAGCGGCTGGTCGCGCTCGGCGTCGCCGTCCCCGTGCTGGTGGTCGTGGGGCTGCTGCGGGTCGACGCCTCCCACGCGGAGGGGACGGTCACCAGCGCGCGGCACAGCGGCGACTGCGCCAAGGCGGTGAGCGCGCAGCACAGCGTGTGGGTCGGCCCGCGGCTGGCCGACTCCCCGCTCACCAAGCGCGGTGAGAAGACCGTGACGGCGTGCCGGCGGCTGGCGGTGGCCAGGTCCGACCTGGCCACCGGGCTGAGCGGCGACAGCAAGGCGTTGGGGGCCGGCTTCGACGGCCTGTCCTCGGTCCTCACTGACCTGCCCGGCCACCAGCCGATGGTCGACTCGGTGCTCGACGGATTCCTCGACGGCCTGCCCACCAAGAACGCCTGCCACACCGCAGCCGTCACCGACTGGCTGCGTACGCGCAAGCCGGACGGCAGCACGCTCGACCGGGCCTCCGCCGTGGTCCGGAAGACGGCGCCCGACGCGCTGCTCGGCTGCGGCGACAGCCTGATGGACGGCAACGACTGGGCGAAGGCGAAGACCCGTTACCAGCAGGTCCTCGCCCAGTACCCGCACGACGCGAAAGCAGCCAACGCCAAAGCCGGTGTCAGGAAAGCCCAGTTGGCGATCGAGCTGGACCACGTCGAGAACCTGCTCGACACGTCGGGCGATTCGGCGCCGCAGTACTGCTCGACGCCCGCGCGCTACAGCGGCGCCCCCGCGCGCCACAAGGGCACCAACAAGGCGCTGTTCTTCGGCAATTCCACCTACACCGACAAACTCCCGGGCGGCTGGCAGGCCACCGACGCCTCCGACGCCACCCTCGTCGTCTGCGCGGGCGACGACAAGGACGGTCCCTCCGTGCAGACCTGCCCGTACAAGGGCGGTATCTACAGCGCCTTTCCGGAGGACGTGACCTTCCACAAGATCGCGATCCCGGTGAAGGTGTACGAACTGCGCACCGGTCGCCTCGTCACCCACAGGACGGTGGAGATCAGCGGCAAGAGCTGCCCCGAGACGCTGGCGTACACCGAGTACGACGGCATCGACACCGGCCCGTCCTCGGACCAGTACGTGGACCCGAGCAAGGCGAACATCCGGGCGGCCTTCAATTCCCTGGTGCACCGTTGAGCGGTTCCTCTCCAGTCAACGGTGCGCCGTAGGCACGAAAATGCCGCCGCCCCCCACCCGCACGGTGGGAGCGGCGGCACTTTCGCGAAGAGCGCTGCCGGGCCGGGCCCGGCTACTGGCCGATCCGCGGCAGGTTGCCGAGCGGGCCGGGCAGCTCGGTGCCGGTCTGCTGCGCCCGCAGCAGCGCGATGACCGCGCCGACGCCCGCGAGGATCAGGCTGACCCAGAAGCTGAAGCCGTGGCCGCCGGCCGGGCCGAAGTCGGAGTGCGCGAAGATCGCGATCACGTAGAGCACGAAGCCGATGCCGAAGCCCAGGAAGGTCAGCGCCCTGGCCGGGGTGGGCAGTTGGATCTGCGGGGCGAAGAGGCTCGCGGCCAGCGCGCCGGCGCCGAGCACCGTCAGCACCATCGCGAACCAGGCTATGAACAGCCCGTGGTCGAAGTGCCAGGCGCTCCAACTCACACTTCCGAGGTGCACGCCGTACGCGCCGAAATCCCAGGAGTAGTAGTCGAAGAACGAGAAGATGAGGACGATGAACCCGATCCCGAGAATCGCCCAGTCGAGCCGGTTGACCGAAGCGGGGTCGAATGAACCCCCGGACGGTCCACCCGCGTGCGGCGGCGGGGCCGGCGAGCCGGGGGGCGGCGGCACGTCGTGCGTCATGGTGTCTTGTCTCCCTGGTGACATGCGTGAACGAAGAACTCCGGGCGGCTGAGACTAGCGGTCCGCCGCCTGCTCCGTAAGCAAGTCGCGGCGGCATGCGTCGGGTGGGTCCAATTGGTCGTACGGATACGGGAGAAACCCCTGTGGCGGGAAGTGCCTTTCCTGGTGTGCGGGTTTTCGTGGTGCGGACGGATAACGCCCGTGATGTCGGTTGGCGAGGTTCAAACGGTGGCAAATGAGCCGGAGTTCATCGGAATTCGGCGGAGCCGGCGACCGGCGACGGGGCAGCCGGACCGGCAGGGGGTTCGCTAAGTTCGGCTGCCTGAATTCGAGTTGAGGCGAGCGTGGAGGCGGACATGGCGGACGGCACGCGGCAACCGGGCCAGGGCGGCGCTTCGTGGGTGGGGCTCCCCGACCCCGTGGACATCCTGACCAGCCAGGACCTGGTGCTCGACTTCGACGGCGCGATGGAACTCGCCCGCGCCTACCTCGACGTGGACGCCCGGGAGCACGCCGCCGCCGTCGCCGTACGTGCCGGGGGCTCCGGCGAGGCCGACGTGCGGGTGGCCGGGGAACTCGTCACCGCGCTGATCCACCTCGCCGAGGGCGAGTCCCGGCAGGCGGTCAAGCGCCTCAAACCGCTGGACGGCTTCTCCGACCTGGACGTCGCCGCCGAGGTCTTCCTCGTGCGCGGCATGGCCATGGAGGCGCGCGGCAAGCGGGGAGACGCCGACGCGAACTACCGGCTGGCGATGGGCCTGCCGCGGGCCATCAGCGCGGGCCTGGCCGCGATCCAGCTCGCCGGGATGGCCCTGGCCACGGACGACCTCGACGAGGCCGGCCGGATGCTCCAGGCCGCGATGGGATGCGGCGTGCCGGTCGTCACCGCCCGGGCCGAACTCGAACTCGCCCTGCTCCTCGAACGATCCGGCAACCAGGAAGCCGCCATCAAGCGTTACCGCGCCGCCATCGACAGCCCGCAGCAGAAGACCGCGCTGCACGCCGCGTTCAACCTCGCCGGGCTGCTCCGGGAGACCGGCGACAGCCCCGAGCAACTCGCCGAGTCCCGGCACTACTTGGAACAGGTGCACGCCTCCGGGCACCCCGGGTACGCGCCCAAGGCCGCGGTCGACCTCGCTGTCTCGCTGCTCGAAGAGGAGCGCGCCGACGAGGCGGTGCCGCTGCTCGAAGAGGGAACCGCCGCCGCCGACCCCGCGGTCTGCGCCCTCGCCCACTTCCACCTCGGCATCATCCTCATCGACGCCGAGCAGGCCCGACGCCACCTGCGCACAGCGCAGAAAATCGGCACCGGCGAGGTGAAGACCCGCGCCGCGGAAGCGCTGAGGCTGCGCCGCGACCGCTGAGACCCGTACGGCGCAGGCCCGTTCAGCAGGCGCCCGCACGACGCCCGCACGACGCCCGTGCGGCGCCCGTGCGGCGTCAGTACGGGGTCGCTACGGAGCCTGGGCCACGGCGCTAGCGTGGGGACGGTGACAGATGAACCGCCCCGGCGGGGGCGCCGGCCGGGGGCTTCGGACACGCGCGGCGCCATCCTCGCCGTCGCGCGGCAGAAGTTCCTCGAACACGGCTACCAGGCGGTGACCCTGCGGGCGATCGCTGACGAAGCCGGCGTGGACGTCGCCCTGATCAGCTACTACTTCGGCTCCAAGCGGGGGCTGTTCGGCGCGGCGATGGCACTGGTGGCGAACCCGGCGGACGTGCTGACGCGGGTGCTCGACGGCGACCCCGCCACGTTCAGCCTGCGGGCGCTGCGCGCCTTGGTGACCATCTGGGACTCCTCCGACACCCGGCCCGCCCTGGAGGCGATGGTCCGCAGCGCGGCGGCCGACGAGGCACTCGCCGCGCTCCTGCGGGAGATGCTCGAACGCGAGGTGTTCGGCCGGATCGCCGAACGTATCGGCGGGGCGCACGCCCAGGCGCGGGCGATGGCGTTCGGCGCGCAGATGGCGGGCATCATCATGACGCGGTACGTGCTGCGCCTGGAGCCGATCGCGTCCATGTCGGTGGACGACATCGTCCGGCACTTCGGCCCCTCCCTGCGGCTCGCCCTTCAGGGCCCGCCCACCCGTAAGCGGCGGTCGTCCGGGTAGCGGGGCGGCCGGCCCCGGGAATTCATCAGGGCCGGCGGATTCGGGCGGTGCACCGGACAGGAGCCCCGTACGACCGGCGGCCGGAATTCATCAGCATGGCGAGTGGCCGACTCCGGGCGGGACCGTGAGCAGGACAGCGACATTCCGTAGGAGGAGGCTCCCATGCGCACCGTGGACTCGCGGAGCGGCACCCCACCCGCCGAACCCGCCCGCCCCGCTCACCCCGACTCACCGGCCGGCCCGGCCGTCCGGCACGGTGTGGTCCTGTTCGTCACGTGCCTCGCGCTCGGCGCGGTGGTCTCGGCGATGGCCTCGCTGAACGTCGCGCTGCCCAGCCTGGCCCGCGAAACCCACGCGAGCCAGACGCAGTTGTCGTGGGTCGTGGACGCCTACAGCCTCGCGTTCGCCTCATTGCTGCTGCCCGCGGGGGCGTTGGGCGACCGGTTCGGGCGGCGGCGGGCGCTGGTGGCCGGTCTCGTGCTCTTCGCCGTGGGGTCGGTGCTGGCCGTGTTCACCAAGGACGCCGACGAACTCATCGCGCTGCGGGGCCTGTTGGGGGTGGGCGCGGCGCTGGTGATGCCGGCGACGCTGTCCACCATCACCAGCACCTTCCCGCGTGAGCAGCGGACGAAGGCGGTGAGCGCGTGGACCGCGGTGGCCGGCGCGAGCGCCGTCGTCGGCCTGCTGACGTCGGGCCTGCTGCTCCAGGAGTGGTCGTGGCGCTCGGTGTTCCTGCTCAACGTGGTGCTCGCGGCGGTCGCCGCGGTTGGCACGCTGGCTTTCGTACCGGAGTCGGCGGAGGCGGAGCGGCCTCGGCTCGACGCGGTGGGCGCGCTGATCGCGGTGCTCGGCCTGCTCGCCCTCGTCTACTCGGTGATCGAGGCGCCCACCCGCGGCTGGGCCGACCCGCTCACCCTCGGCGGCATCGCTCTCGGCGTGCTGGTGCTCGCCGCCTTCGTCGGATGGGAACTGCGCCGGGAGCAGCCGCTGTTGGACCCGAGGCTGTTCCGCAACCGGCGGTTCTCGGCGGGCTCGGTGTCGGTCACGCTGCAGTTCTTCGTCTTCTTCGGCTTCATCTTCGTGGCCATGCAGTATCTGCAACTGGTCCGTGGGGACAGCCCGTTGGTGGCCGCGGTGAGCGTGCTGCCGCTGGCCGGCGCGCTGGTGCCCGCCACCCGGCTGACCCCGCGGCTGGTGGCCCGGGTCGGCGTGCGGCGGCCGTGGGTGGTGGGGCTGGTGCTGGTGGCGGTCGCGATGGCGGTCCTCTCACGGCTGGGCACCGACAGCCCGTACTGGCTGGTCGTCGCCGGACTGGTCCCGCTCGGGGCCGGGATGGGCCTGGCGATGACGCCGGCGACCACCGAGATCACGGACGCGCTGCCGCGGGCGCTGCAGAACGTCGGCTCGGCGATGAACGACCTGTCGCGCGAACTGGGCGGGGCGCTCGGCATCGCGGTCCTCGGGAGCCTGCTCAGCGCGGGCTACCGCACGCACCTGCACCTGCCGGCCGGGCTGCCGCCGCGGGCGGCGGACGCGGCCCGCTCCTCGCTGGCCGGGGCGAGCGGCGTCGGCGGCCCGGTCGCCGACGGAGCACGGCACGCCTTCGTGGACGGCATCCACCAGACGCTGCTGGCGGGCGCGGGCGTGGCCCTGCTCGCGGCGGTCGTCGTCGCCCTGCTGCTGCGGGGCACGCGGTCGCGTTCCGCCGGGCGCGGCGAGCAGGTCGGTGAGCAGGTCGGCGAGCAGGCCGGCGCGGCGGATGGGCCGGCTTCCCTGCCGGACGGCGCCGTTCCCCGGCCGGGCAGCACGGGCCCAATGCCGGACGGCACGGGTTCAATGCCGGGCAGCACGGGCTCAATGCCGGACGGTACGGGCCCTCGGCCGGACGGCACGTACACCGACAAGCGCCAGCCGCAGCCCCGTTGACCCACCCCGCCTGATCCGTCCCGCTCGACCCGCTCCGCCGTGCGGCCCCTCCTCCACCCGCACGGCTCGGGCCCGCGGCCGATGACGGCCGCGGGCCCGTAGTGCGGGAAACCGGGGGTCAGTGACCGCCGTTGTGCTCCTTCAGGCGGCGGAAGGACTCCTCGATCTCCGCCTCGGCCTCGGTGCGGCCGACCCAGTTCGCGCCCTCGACGGACTTGCCGGGCTCCAGGTCCTTGTAGACCTCGAAGAAGTGCTGGATCTCCAGGCGGTCGAACTCCGAGACGTGGTGGATGTCCCGCAGGTGCTCCACGCGCGGGTCGGACGCGGGCACGCACAGCACCTTGTCGTCGCCGCCGGCCTCGTCGGTCATCCGGAACATCCCGATGGCGCGGCAGGTGATCAGGCACCCGGGGAACGTCGGCTCGTCCAGGATGACCAGCGCGTCCAGCGGGTCGCCGTCCTGGCCGAGGGTGTTCTCGATGAAGCCGTAGTCCGCGGGGTAACTCGTGGACGTGAAGAGCCTGCGGTCCAGGCGGATACGACCGGACTCGTGGTCCACCTCGTACTTGTTTCGTGAACCCTTCGGGATCTCGATCGTGACGTCGAACTCCACGGCCCTACTCCTCAATGATCAGCACACAGTGTGGGTGGTTAAGTGTCTCCCACGCATCGGGGTGGTCGCGAAAGGGGCTGGTCGGCTGTGCCGCTCGGCAGGACGTGGCAGGTCGTGGCGGTATCCGCCGGGATGGGCGTGGTCGTCGCCGCGGGGGCGGCGGCCGCGGCCGGGCCGTGGCAGGGCGGGCAGCGCACCGCGGAACGGAACTTCGCCGCCACGCGGGACGCCGGGGCCGGACCGGGCGGGAAGCCGAAGGCCACGCCAGGCCCCGCATCCACGGCCGCCTCCCCGGTCGGACCCGGGGGCATATCGAGGGCCGTGCCGTCCGCGGCGCCCGTCCTGCTGCCCGTCGGCGGCTCCGCGGCGCCCCTGCCGGCCGGCCTCTCCGTCGAGCTCGCCCGCAAGCTCGACCCGCTGCTGACGGCGTACGGCATGGGCCCGGTCCGCACCGGCGCCGTGATCGACGTGAGCAGCGGCAGCGTGCTCTACGACCACCAGGACGGCACCGCGACGACCCCCGCGTCCACCACCAAACTCGCCACCGCGACGGCCGCGCTGGGCCTGCTCGGCCCGGAGAAGCGGCTGACCACGCGGGTGGTGGCGACCGGGACCACCGGGAAGGGTGACGTGGTGCTGGTCGGCGGCGGTGACCCCACGCTGGAGTTGGGGCAACTCGCCGAGGACACCGCGAAGGCGCTGAAGGCGGCCGGGCGGACGAAGATCGCGCTCGGATACGACACGTCGCTGTACAGCGGGCCGGCGCTGCACCCCATCGGGCACAACGAGAACCTCGCGCCGGTCACCGCGCTGATGGCCGACGAGGGGCGGCTCGACGGGAGCAGCAGCGGCCCCGCGTCCCGCGCGTGGGACCCGGCGGCGAGCGCGGCGGGGGACTTCGCGCAGCTGCTCGGCAAGCAGGGGATCACCGTGACCGGCGTCGCGCACGAGCACGCGGGGACGGCGGGGAACGTGGCCGGCACCACGCTCGCCACGCACGTGTCGGCGCCGCTGGCCGACCTCGTGGAACGCATGCTCACCAACAGCGACAACGACCTCGCGGAGGCGCTGGCGCGGCAGGCCGCGATCGCGAGCGGGCGGCCGGCGAGCTTCGCGGGGGGTGCGGCGGCGATCAGGGCGGCGCTGGTGCGGTACGGGGTGCCGCTGCCGCGGGCGTCGTTCCACGACGGGAGCGGGCTCGACCACGACGACCGGCTGGCGCCGGTCACCCTCGCGCGGTTGCTGGCGCTGGCGGCGAGCCCTGAACACGCCGAGCTGCGCTCGATCCTCACGGGGGTGCCGGTGGCGGACTTCACGGGGACGCTGGCGGCGCGGTTCCACGGGTCGCCTGCGGCGGGCCTGGTGCACGCGAAGACGGGGACGCTCACGGGGACCAACACGATCGCCGGGACCGTGGTCACCGCCGGCGGGCGGCTGCTCGCGTTCTCGTTCATGACCCAGGGCGGATACGACCCCGTCGCGACCGAGCGCGCCCTCGACGCCCTCGCGACAGCCGTAGCCACCGCCTGACCCTGCGGGGTGGCTGCCTCGTCCTCGTCTGCGGGCTCGTTGTGGTTGGTCGCGCAGTTCCCCGCGCCCCCCTGCGGGGTGGCTGCCTCGTTCTTGTCTGCGGGCCCGTTGTGGCTGGTCGCGCAGTTCCCCGCGCCCCTTCGGGGGGCCGCCGTCGCGGTGGCGGTTGGCTCCCGAGTGCCGGCCGGTGGCCTGCTGTGCGCTGCGGAGCAGCCGCACATACTCAGGGGCGCGGGGAACTGCGCGACCAGCCACGTCCGGCGGGCAGGTAGGTGCCCACAGCAAGGGGCCGCCACCCAGGGGCGCGGGGAACTGCGCGCTCGGCCACGACGGGCCCGCGGACGAGGCGAGGCGGCCACCCCGCAGGGGGAGGCGGCCACCCCGCAGGGGCCCGCGGACGGATCGGAGCTCCGAGAACGGGGGCGGAGAAGCGTTAGGCACCCCCAAAGCGGGAGCGGCAACGTACCGTGAAGGTATGACGAGCATCGGTGGAAGCGAGATGGTCGACTGGAACCTCGCCGTGGCGACCGCGCAGCGGCTGACGCGGCCCGGGCCGGAGGTGAGCCGGGACGAGGCACGCGCGATCGTGGCCGAGTTGCGGACCCACGCGGAGGAGTCGGAGAACCACGTCAGCGCGTTCACGCGGATGTACGGCGACGGCGGGGCCCGCCCGCACGGCACCCCCGTGCTGATCGTGGACCGCCCCGGCTGGGTCCGCGCCAACGTCGCGGGCTTCCGCGAGGTGCTCAAACCGCTGCTGGGCAAGATGCAGGCCCGCCGCCCGGGCGGCCCGGGCGGCGTCATGCTGGGCACCGTGGGCGGCAAGGTCACCGGCGTCGAGGTCGGGATGCTGCTGAGCTTCCTGTCCTCCCGGGTGCTCGGCCAGTACGAGACGTTCGCCCCCGCCACGCGGGAGATGCCCGCGGGACCGGTGCAGCCGGGCCCGGGGGAGCCCAGGGCCGGGCGGCTGCTGCTGGTCGCCCCCAACATCGTGCACGTCGAGCGCGAGCTGGACGTCGACCCGCACGACTTCCGGCTGTGGGTGTGCCTGCACGAGGAGACCCACCGCACCCAGTTCTCCGCCGTGCCCTGGCTGCGCGACCACATCGAGGGCGAGATCCAGTCCTTCCTCGGCGAGACCGAACTCGACGCCTCCACGGTCGTGGAGCGGGTCCGGCAGGCGGTGCAGACCTTCAGCGGCGCGGGCAAGGACCGCGAGGAGGGCGAGGAGGGGGCCGACGGCGAGCCGGACGACGGCCGCAGCCTCGTGGACCTCGTGCAGACCCCCGCGCAGAAGGAGATCCTCACCCGGCTGACCGCCGTGATGTCGCTGCTGGAGGGGCACGCCGACTACGTGATGGACGGCGTGGGCCCCGAGGTGGTGCCGAGCGTCGCGGAGATCCGGGAGAAGTTCGGGCAGCGCCGCGCCAGCGGCGCGGGCCGGCTCGACCAGGCGCTGCGCCGGCTGCTGGGCCTGGACGCGAAGCTTCGGCAGTACCGCGACGGCGAGCGGTTCGTGCGCGGCGTGGTCAAGGACGTCGGCATGGACGGCTTCAACCGCGTGTGGACCTCGCCGAACACGCTGCCCACCAAGGCGGAGATCGCCAAACCCGCGGAGTGGGTGGCGCGGGTGCACGGCCGCACCGACGGCTGAGCCGGGCGCCGTACCGTACCGCCGTGGACGCGGGCGGGCTCGTTCGCAGGAGCGCGAGCCCCGGCCGCGCCTCCGCGAGCCGTGGCCGTTCGCACCCTCCGCCTCACCCGTACCGGCCGTGCCGCCCCGCTGAGGGTGGTCCGGCCGCTGGTTTTGCGCCCGGTTCACCCGTCCGAGGGACCGCTGGCGTGGGGTGCCGCGTGCGATGCTCGGGTTATGCCCGGGCTTCTGTCACCATCTGAATACCCTGCGTCAACCTGTCTCGCAGGGCTTCTCGCTCTGCCCGCCCCACCCAGCCTCCCCAGGAGGGAACCGGACATGGGACCCCACCCCACGGTCGCGGCGATACGTCTGGCGGTCCGCCGCGTCCTGCACGACGTGCTCGCAGCCTCCGCCGACGCGTCCGCCGCGCCGTCCACCGCCACCGCGGGCGCCGCCGGCCCGCTCGTACTCGCCGCGTGCAGCGGCGGCGCCGATTCGATGGCGCTGGCCGCCGCCCTCGCCTTCGAAGCGCCCCGGCTCGGCATGCGTGCCGGCGCCGTCACCGTCGACCACGGCCTGCAAAGCGGCTCGGCCCGCCGCGCCCAGGAGGTCGTGGAGCGGCTGCGTGCCCTCGGCCTCGACCCCGTCGACGCGATCGGCGTGACCGTCGGCCGGCAGTCCACCACGGCCGCGCACGGCGGCGCGTACGTCGGCACCGCGGGCACCGGCACCGGTCGCCGGGTCGGCCCCGAGGCCGCCGCGCGCGACGCGCGGTACGCCGCGCTGGACACCGTCGCCGAACGCCGCGGCGCCGCCGCGGTGTTGCTCGGCCACACCCGGGACGACCAGGCGGAGACGGTGCTGCTCGGCCTCGCCCGCGGTTCCGGCACCCGCTCGCTGTCCGGCATGGCCGCGGTCTCCGGCACCGGCGGCCGCTACCGCCGGCCGTTCCTGCTGCTCGACCGCGACACCGTCCGCCAGGGCTGCCTCGCCCAGGGCATCACCGTGTGGGAGGACCCGCACAACCACGACCCCGCGTACACCCGCTCCCGGGTCCGGCACGAAGCGCTGCCGGTGCTGGAGAAGTCGCTCGGCAAGGGCGTCGTGCAGGCGCTGGCCCGTACCGCCCAGCTCTCGCGCGACGACGCCGACGCCCTCGACCAGTGGGCCGCCGACGCGCAGGCCGACGTGGCCGGCGACGACGGCAGCCTCGACGTGGCGCGGCTGCACCGGCTGCCCGCGGCGGTCCGGCGCCGGGTGCTGCGCAGAGCGGCGGTGGCCGCCGGGTCCCCGCCCGGCTTCCTCTTCGCCCGCCACATCGAAGAGGTGGACCGCCTGGTGACGGGTTGGCGCGGGCAGAAGGCGCTCAACCTGCCGGGCGGCGTCGCCGTCCGAAGGGCGGATGGCAGACTGGTGTTCTCGCCGTCGTAGAGCCGCAGACCTGAGGACGTACCGCGTAGTGAACGAGACCGACATGGGCGCCGACCTTGAGAAGGTGCTCATCGCCAAGGCAGACATCGACGCGAAGCTGGGGGAGCTGGCCGCCGAGATCGATCGGGACTACGCGGGCAAGGACCTGCTGATCGTCGGTGTCCTCAAGGGCGCCGTCATGGTGATGGCCGACCTGGCCCGAGCCCTGTCGAGCAACGTGACCATGGACTGGATGGCGGTGTCCTCCTACGGCGCCGGCACCAAGTCCTCCGGCGTGGTCCGCATCCTCAAGGACCTCGACACCGACATCGCCGGACGGCACGTCCTGATCGTCGAGGACATCATCGACTCCGGGCTGACCCTCTCCTGGCTGATCAGCAACCTCGGATCGCGCGGCCCGGCCTCCCTGGAGGTCTGCACGCTGCTGCGCAAGCCCGAGGCGGCGAAGGTTCGCATCGATGTCAAATACACTGGCTTCGACATCCCCAACGAGTTCGTGGTCGGTTACGGCCTGGACTACTCCGAGAAGTACCGCAACCTGCCGTTCGTCGGCACCCTCGCACCGCACGTCTACGGGGGCTGAGGCCGCACTGAGACCACCCTCACGGCGGCCCGGGGAACCCCTGTCGGTTTCCCGCCGTTGGAGCAGGGGAAAGCCGGATTGTTAACGGTCGGCGGCAACCTCGGGTCACAATGCTGGGGTACCGTCCGAAGGATCGGGTCATACACCGGATGCACACGCCGCCCACCAGCGGCTGTGCCTCACTGCGGCAGGAGGGACGGGGCGTTTACGCCCCGCATGGATGGACGTGAAGCGCTATTTCCGTGGGCCGGTCATGTGGATCGTGCTGGCTGTCCTTGCCGTGGTCGTGTTGATGGAAGTCGTCGGCTCCGGCGGCGGCTACAAGACAGTCGACACAGGCCAGGTACTGCACGCGATCAACACCAACCACGCCAGTTCCGCACAGCTGACCACTGGGGACGACAACTCCATCAAGGTCCAGCTCAAGGACGGCTACAAGATCAAGGGCAGCTCGAAGGTCCGCGCCAGCTACATCGGCAACCAGGGCTCCTCGATCGCCGCAAACCTGCAGAAGATCCAGGACGGACAGGTCAAGGGCGTCGCACTGCCCGACGGCTACACCGTCTCGCCGTCCAAGCAGAACGCGTTCGTCAGCATCCTGCTGTCGCTGCTGCCCTTCGTCCTGATCGTGGTGGTCTTCCTCTTCCTGATGAACCAGATGCAGGGCGGCGGTTCGCGCGTCATGCAGTTCGGGAAGTCCAAGGCCAAGCTGATCACCAAGGACACCCCCAAGACCACCTTCGCCGACGTCGCGGGCTGCGACGAGGCGGTGGAGGAACTGCAGGAGATCAAGGAGTTCCTGCAGGAGCCGGCGAAGTTCCAGGCCGTCGGCGCCAAGATCCCCAAGGGCGTGCTGCTCTACGGCCGTCCCGGCACCGGTAAGACGCTGCTGGCGCGAGCCGTGGCCGGCGAGGCCGGCGTGCCGTTCTACTCGATCTCGGGTTCCGACTTCGTCGAGATGTTCGTCGGCGTCGGCGCCTCCCGGGTCCGCGACCTGTTCGAGCAGGCCAAGGCGAACGCCCCGGCGATCGTCTTCGTCGACGAGATCGACGCTGTCGGCCGGCACCGCGGTGCGGGCCTCGGCGGCGGTCACGACGAGCGCGAGCAGACCCTCAACCAGCTGCTCGTCGAGATGGACGGCTTCGACGTCAAGGGCGGCGTGATCCTCATCGCCGCGACGAACCGGCCGGACATCCTCGACCCGGCGCTGCTGCGCCCGGGCCGGTTCGACCGGCAGATCGCGGTCGACCCGCCGGACCTCAACGGCCGGCTGGAGATCCTCACCGTGCACCAGAAGGGCAAGCCGATCGCGCCGGACGTCGACCTCATGGCCGTCGCCCGCCGCACCCCCGGCTTCACCGGTGCCGACCTGAGCAACGTGCTCAACGAGGCGGCGCTGCTCACCGCGCGCAGCGACAAGAAGGTGATCGACAACAGCGTGCTGGACGAGGCCATCGACCGTGTGGTGGCCGGCCCCCAGAAGCGCACCCGGATCATGTCGGACAAGGAGAAGAAGACCACCGCTTACCACGAGGGCGGACACGCCCTGGTCGCGGCGGCCTCACCGAACTCCGACCCGGTCCACAAGATCACCATCCTGTCCCGCGGCCGTGCCCTCGGTTACACGATGGTGCTGCCCGACGAGGACAAGTACTCCACGTCGCGCAACGAGATGCTCGACCAGCTCGCCTACATGATGGGCGGCCGGGCGGCGGAGGAACTGGTCTTCCACGACCCGACCACCGGCGCCTCGGACGACATCGACAAGGCCACCACCACCGCCCGCGCCATGGTCACGCAGTACGGCATGACCGAGCGGCTCGGCGCGATCAAGTTCGGCACCAGCGACTCGGAGCCGTTCCTCGGTCGTGAGATGGGTCACCAGCGCGACTACTCGGAAGAGGTCGCCGGGCTGGTCGACGAGGAGGTCAAGAAGCTGATCGAGACGGCGCACAACGAGGCGTGGGAGATCCTCGTCGAGAACCGCGACGTCCTCGACAACCTCGTGCTCGCGCTGCTGGAGCGGGAGACGCTCAACAAGGAGGAGATCGCCGAGATCTTCGCCCCGGTGGTCAAGCGTCCGCCGCGCCCGGCCTGGACCGGTTCGGCTCGCCGGACCCCGTCCACCCGGCCGCCGGTGCTCTCCCC
This sequence comes from Streptomyces sp. NPDC088194, assembly GCF_040702025.1. Lineage (NCBI taxonomy): Bacteria > Bacillati > Actinomycetota > Actinomycetes > Kitasatosporales > Streptomycetaceae > Streptomyces > Streptomyces sp. NPDC088194. The sequence goes on from NZ_JBFBIV010000049.1 coordinate 40,576, forward strand.
GAAGGAGCTGGCACTGACCAACGGCGCCCAGGCGATCAACGGAAGCGGCCCCTCGCCGGTCTCCACCACCAAGCCCACCGAGCCGGTCGACCTGCCGGAAGACCGCCCGGAGAGCTGAACATCACACCGATCCACCCCGTTTCGGGCACTGTCCGGAATGCGATTCGCGGCCCCAGGGTTCTAGCCTTGGGGCCGCGGCCGTGTTTTCGACCGGCTGCGTTTCCCTACCGGCCGCGATGGCAGCAGCAAGACGCATCAGCAAGGCGGCACCGGCGAGGCGGCACCGGCCAGGTGGCGCCGGCAGGAGGAGCGAGGCCCATGACCGACCCCGTGACGCTCGACGGCGACCAGATCCCCGGCGAGTTCGACGAGAAGCGGGCCGAGGCCGCGATCCGTGAGCTGCTCTACGCGGTGGGCGAGGACCCCGACCGGGAGGGCCTGCGCGAGACCCCGAGCCGGGTGGCCCGCGCCTACCGGGAGATATTCGCCGGGCTGTGGCAGCAGCCCGAGGACGTACTGACCACCACCTTCGACCTCGGTCACGACGAGATGGTGCTGGTCAAGGACATCGAGGTGATGTCCTCCTGCGAGCACCACCTGGTGCCCTTCGTCGGCGTCGCCCACATCGGGTACATCCCGGCGAGCAGCGGGAAGATCACCGGGCTGTCGAAGCTGGCGCGGCTGGTGGACGTGTACGCGCGGCGCCCGCAGGTGCAGGAGCGGCTGACCACGCAGGTCGCCGACGCGATGATGCGGATACTGGAGCCGCGCGGGGTGATCGTGGTCATCGAGTGCGAGCACATGTGCATGACGATGCGCGGGGTGCGCAAGCCCGGGGCGAAGACCATCACGTCGGCGGTGCGCGGCCAGCTGAGGGACCCCGCGACGCGCTCCGAGGCGATGAGCCTGATCATCGGCCGCGGGTAGCTGCTCGGGGGAACCGGGGCAGCCAGGCATCCGGCGCAGCTGAAGGATCTGCCCGGGTAACCGGAAGCAGCCCGGGGGGAAGGTTTCCGGTCGTACCGGCGGGCTGTCGAGCGCGCCCGGCCGAGAGATCGTCGCGGATTGACACGACTCGCGCGCAACCCGTAGACGGATGATTCCGTCCTAGTGGGCGCAACCGTCCCTCATACCGGAACCTGTGAGCACCTTGTCCGCTGACCGCGCCCGCATGACGCACCACCGCCTGATGCCGCACGCCTCGTCCGTACCGAAGATCTTCGGTACGGCGGCGGCCGTGATCGGCCTGCTCGACGTGGTCTCCGCGGTGTTCCCCGCCTTCCGCAACCGGCGGATGCACGAGCTGGCCGCGGTCTTCCCGGGCACCGTCAGCTCGCTCGCGGCGGCGACGGCGGTGGTCACCGGCATCCTGCTGCTGATGCTGGCGCACGGCCTGAAGCGGGGCAAGCAGCGCGCCTGGTGGGCGGCGGTACTGCTGCTGCCGCTCGGCGCCGCCACCCAGATCGTCTACCGGCACTCGATCTTCGGCGCCGTGGTCTCGCTGGGCCTGCTCACCCTGCTGATCAGGTACCGCGGCGAGTTCACCGCGCTCTCCGACCCGCGCACCCGCTGGCGGGCCGTGGTGAACCTGGTCGGCCTCAGCACGCTGGCGTTCTGCCTCGGCCTGGTCATCACCAGCGCCCACCCCGCCTCCGAGCGCGGCAACCCCGGCATCACCGACCGCTGCCTGCACGTGCTCTACGGGCTCTTCGGCTTCTCCGGCCCGGTGCACTACACCAGCGACCGGGTCGGCGACGTGGTCGGCTACTCGCTGGGCGGCCTCGGCCTGCTCATCGCCTGCTCCACCGCCTACCTGGTGCTGCGGCCGGCCCGCCCGGTCGCCGAGCTGAGCGAGGACGACGAGCAGCGGCTGCGGGTCCTGCTCGCCCGGCACGGCGCCCGCGACTCCCTCGGCCACTTCGCGCTGCGCCGCGACAAGTCCGTGGTCTTCTCGCCCAGCGGCAAGGCCGCGATCTGCTACCGGGTGGTCTCCGGCGTGGCGCTGGCCAGCGGCGACCCGATCGGTGACGTGGAGGCGTGGCCCGGCGCCATCGAGTCCTACATGGACCTCGCCCGCGCGCACGCCTGGCTGCCCGCCGTCGTCGGGTGCAGCGAGACCGGCGGCGAGGTGTGGACCCGGGAGACCGGCCTGGACGCCCTGGAACTCGGCGACGAGGCGATCGTGGACGTCGTGGACTTCACGCTGGCCGGGCGGGCGATGCGGAACGTACGGCAGATGGTCAAGCGGATCGAGCGGTGCGGATACGTCTGCCGGGTGCGGCGGGTGCACGAGCTGACCGAGGAGGAGAAGCAGCGGGTGCGGCTCGCCGCGGACGCCTGGCGCGGCACCGACACCGAGCGCGGCTTCTCCATGGCGCTCGGCCGGTTCGGCGAGGAGACCGACGGGGACTGCGTGGTCGTCACCGCCCACAAGGAGTGCGAGGCGGACGCCGCGCACCCCGAACTCGGCGACCTGCGGGCCGTCCTGCACTTCGTGCCCTGGGGGGCGGACGGCATGTCCCTGGAGCTGATGCGGCGCGACCGCGCCGCCGACCCCGGGCTCAACGAACTCCTCATCGTGGCCGCCCTGCAGAAGGCGCCCGAGCTGGGCGTGAAGCACGTCTCGCTGAACTTCGCGATGTTCCGCTCGGCACTGGCCCGCGGCGAGCGGATCGGCGCCGGGCCGGTGCTGCGCGGATGGCGCGGGCTGCTGGTGTTCCTGTCCCGCTGGTTCCAGATCGAGTCGCTGTACAAGTTCAACGCCAAGTTCCAGCCCCAGTGGGTGCCGCGGTTCCTGGTCTTCCCCAACTCGCGCGACCTGCCCCGGATCGGCTTCGCCATCATGCAGGCCGAGGGCTTCGTCACCCTGTCGCTGCCGCTGCCCGACGCCCTCCAGCGCTTCCTGCCCGGCCGCGCCGCCCGCCCCGCCCACCGCCACAAGCCCGGCTACGCCTCCCTGGAGGACGCCCCCGAGCGGAAGTTCGTGGCATAGCGCCCGGCCCGGCGCCCGGAGGCGAGTCGGCGGCGTAGGGACAGACCCGTACGCTGGGCGCATGAGTACGTCACAGGCGCGGAGCGGACCGGTCGGACTGCCGCGGTGGGATCGCTGCGCCGTCATGGGTGTGGTGAACGTCACGCCCGACTCGTTCTCCGACGGCGGGCAGTGGTTCGATCCGGAACTGGCGGTGAAGCACGGCCTGGACCTGGTCGCGCAGGGCGCTGACCTGGTCGACGTGGGTGGGGAGTCCACCCGGCCCGGCGCGGCGCGGGTGGACGAAGCGGAGGAGCTGCGCCGGGTGATCCCGGTGGTGCGCGAGCTGGCGGCCTCCGGGGTGCTGGTGAGCGTGGACACGATGCGCGCGTCCGTCGCCGAGCAGGCGGTCGCGGCCGGCGCCCGGCTGGTCAACGACGTCAGCGGCGGCCTGGCCGACCCGGCGATGGTCCCGGTGGTCGCGTCGGCCGCGGTGCCGTTCGTGGTGATGCACTGGCGCGGCCGCAGCATCGACATGAACAACCGCGCGGTCTACGGCGACGTGCTCGGCGAGGTGCTCGCCGAGCTGCGGACCGGGCTGACCCGGGCGCTGGAGGGCGGCATCGCGCCCGAACGGATCGTGGTCGACCCGGGCCTGGGCTTCGCGAAGACCGCCGAGCACGACCTGACGCTGCTCGCGCACCTGCCCGAACTGGCCGCGCTGGGCCGCCCGCTGCTGGTCGCCGCCTCCCGCAAGCGGTTCCTCGGCCGGGTGCTGGCCGGGACCGCGCAGGCCGCGCCGCCGCCGGCCAGGGAACGGGACGCGGCGACCGCCGCGGTGACCGCGATCGCCGCGCGCGAGGGCGCGTGGGCGGTGCGGGTGCACGAGGTGCGGGCGAGCGCCGACGCGGTACGGGTGGCCCGCGCCATCGAGGCCGCCGGCTCCGGCGCGGTCGCCGAGACCCCCGAGGGACAGGCGTGACGGGGCGTACCGCGGAGTCGCGCGCGGTCGAGCGGGCCAACCAGGCGTTCTACGACGCGATCGAGCACTCCAACCTCGACGAGCTGGAGGCGGTCGTGCTGACCGGCCCGCTCGCGGAGTCCGTCTCGACGGTGCACCCCGGCTGGCCGGTGCTGCGCGGGCGGCGCGAGGTGATGCGCTCGTACGCGCTGATCATGGCGAACACGGAGTACATCCAGTTCTTCCTCACCGACGTGGAGGTCGCGGTCGACGGCGACGCCGCGCTGGTGACCTGCACCGAGAACATCCTCACCGGTGGCCCCGCCGAGGAGGACGGCTCCGCGGGCGCCCTGGTCGGCGGCCTGGTGGTTGCCACGAACATCTTCCGGCGCACCTCCGAGGGCTGGCGGCTGTGGGCGCACCACGGCTCCCCGGTGCTCGCGGAGGAGGATGACGACGACGAGGACGACGACATCGCGGCCGACGACGTCGACGCCGCCATAGAGGACGTGCTCGGCGAGGTCCTGGAGGCCGCGAAGGCCGACGACGAGGACCTGGACGGCGGCGCCAACGGCGACGACGACGGCGCCAACGACAACGCTGGCGGCGACAACGACGACGGCGACGGTGGCGACACCGACGGGCACGGCGAAGAGGCCGGCGACGGCACCACCAAGGCCGATGACGGCGACGACGGCAAGGACGACGGCGACCACGGCGACGACGGCGGCGAGGACGGCCGCGGCCGGCGCGGCGCCGGCGACGGTACGGAGGAGTGAGCAGCGTGGACCGGGTCACACTGCGCGGGCTGAGCATCCGCGGCAACCACGGCGTGTTCGACCACGAACGGGCGGACGGCCAGACCTTCGTGGTCGATCTCGCGCTCGGCCTGGACACGTCCGCGGCGGCGGCCGGTGACGACCTGACGCGTACCGTGCACTACGGTGTGCTGGCCGAACAGGTCGCGGCCGTCGTCTCCGGCGAGCCGGTCAACCTCATCGAAACCCTCGCCCAGCGCATTGCCGACACGTGCCTGGGGCACGCTCAGGTGGAGGAGGTGGAGGTGACCGTGCACAAGCCGGACGCGCCGATCACCGTGCCGTTCGACGACGTGACCGTGACGATCACCCGGAGGCGCCCGTGAGTGCGGAGAATCCCGACGACAGCACCGGACACGCCCCTGAGTTCGGGGTGGCCGATCCGACCGTGCAGCCCGTGCCCGCCGAGGTGACCGCCCGGGTCGACGCCGCCGACAGCACCCTGCAGAACCCGCGCACCGCGGTGATCGCGCTGGGCGGCAACCTGGGCAACCGCCTGGAGACCCTGCAAGGCGCCGTGGACGCCCTGGAGGACACCCCGGGGGTGCGGGTCAAGGAAGTCTCCCCGGTGTACGAGACCGAGCCGTGGGGCGTCCCCGAGGGCAGCCAGCCGGCGTACTTCAACGCGGTCGTGGTGGTGCGCACCACGCTGCCGCCGGCCTCCCTGCTGGAGCGCGCCCACGCCATCGAGGAGGCGTACCTGCGGGTGCGCACCGAGCACTGGGGCCCGCGCACCATCGACGTCGACATCGTGGCGTACGACGCCTGCGTGTCCGACGACCCGGTGCTGACCCTTCCGCACCCGCGGGCGCACGAGCGGGCCTTCGTCCTCGTGCCGTGGCACGACGTGCAGCCGGCCGCCGTGCTGCCCGGCCGCGGCCCGGTCGCCGAACTGCTGGCCGCGGTCGGCGACGGCGGCGTACGGCGGCGCGGCGACGTGGAACTGCGGCTGCCCGAATAATCGTTGGGACCTGCGCCGGCATATTCGGCGAGTACGTACGCGAATCCCGTATCCGCGTACCGGAACGTGTGGAATGACGTGGAGGCGGACACCCGGTGAGGACCCTGCGGATCAGGACGCTGGCCGGCATCTTCGTGGTCGCGGGTGTGCTGTCGTGGGCGGCGGCGAAGTTGTGGGACACCTTCGGGACGCTGCCGGGGGTGCCGCTCGCCGCGCCCGTCGTGCTCGCGCTGATCGCCGCCGCGCTCTTCGCCACCGCGCTGTCGATAAGGTCCCGGCTGCGGGCCCAGCGTGAGCGGCAGCCCGGCGCGAAGGGCGTCGATCCGCTCGCCGCCGCCCGCGCGGTCGTCTTCGGGCAGGCCAGCGCGCTGGTCGCGTCCCTCGTGGTGGGGATGTACGGCGGTACCGGGATCTTCCTGGTGATGTACAAGCTCGACATGGACCCCCGGCGGCAGCAGGCCATCTACGCGGGGCTGGCGGTGCTGGCCGGGATCGCGGTGGTGGCGGCGGCGCTGTTCCTGGAACGCGTCTGCCGGCTTCCCGAGGACGACGACCGGCAGCACGGCACGCCCGCGCAGCGCTCCCGCTGAGCCGGACCCGGCAGGCGGTCCGGCGGGGCGGAGTCCTCGGCGGCGGTCCGGCGGGGCGGACCCGGCGCGGACTCTCGTGGTGGATCGGCTGGGCTGATCCAGTGAGCCGGTCCCGTGCGGGCGAGCCGCGTGCGCCGGGCCGCCGCCCGGTTCGACCGGCGCGGCGGCCGAACCGCTGTGATCTGCGCACTTGACCGGCGGGGCCGGAGATGGTTCAGTCCGTTCCGTGAACGGCACGCGCCTGCTTCTGCACCGGAGGGTCCATCTCGACCTCCTCCGGTACGCGGGCTGCGTGTGTACGGCCGCGCGCTGACGCGCGCCCTCGGCCCACCGTTCGCCCGCGCGTCGTCCGCGCATTCCTCCCTTCGGGTGGTACCCATGTCCGCCGTTCCCGCTGCCTCTCCCGTGTCCTCCGCCGGCTCCACGGCCGTCGCTCCGGCGACTTCTGCTCCGGTGACTTCCGCTCCGGCGGCTCCCGCCGAGGGACTTCAGGCCCCCGCGCCGGCCGTGTCCCCGGCGCCCACCGCCGCCGAACTCCTCGACTTCGCCCGCTCGATCGCCGCCGACGCCGCCGTCGTGGCCGAACTCCCGCTGGACGCCGAAGGCCGCACCTGGCGGCGGCTGGAAGGACCCGGCGGGGCCGAGGCGTGGCTGATCGGCTGGCCGCCCGGCGCCGAGACCGGCTGGCACGACCACGGCGGCTCGTACGGCGTCTTCGTCACCGCCGCGGGCGAGTTGACCGAGCACTCGCTGGCGGTGCCGCTGCCGACCGAGGGCTGGCGGTCGCTGGAACTCGCCGACGGCGTGGACCGGCGCCGCGTCCTGCCCGAGGGCAAGGGCCGCGCGTTCGGCCGCGAGCACGTGCACCAGGTGGTGAACGTGTCCGAGACCACCCACGCGGTGTCCGTGCACGCGTACTACCCGCCGCTGCCGCTGATGCGCCGCTACAGCCGCAAGGACAGCACGCTGCGGCTGGAGTTCGTCGAGCGCCCCGAGGAGTGGTGACACGGATGACCGGCGCACAGGGCGGTCCTTCCGGGGTTCCCCGCTCGATAGCGGACCATCTGGCCGCCATACGCACCCGGTTGGCCCGGCTCTCCCCGGCCGAGGCCGCCGCGGCCGCCCGCGACGGCGGCGCGCTGCTGGTGGACATCCGCTACGGCGCGCTGCGCGACCGCGACGGCACCGTGCCCGGCGCGGTCATCGTGGAGCGCAACGAACTGGAGTGGCGGCTCGACCCGGAGGGCTCGCACCGCCTCCCGCACGCCACCGGCCACGACCTGCCCGTCATCGTGTTCTGCAACGAGGGTTACGCCTCGTCGCTGGCGGCCGCCTCCCTGCACGACCTCGGCCTGCACCGCGCGACCGACCTCGTCGGCGGCTTCCAGGCGTGGCGCGCGGCGGGCCTGCCGGTCACCCCGCCGGACGGCCGTCCGACCGTTCCGCACCCGCCGATCGCGCCGGGCGCGCACCCCGCGCGGTGACCCCCCGACCGGCGGTCCTGACGCGTGAGGCCCCGGGTGACCAAGATCCAATATGTCCGTGCGCACGTGCCGTGTCCGACCGTGCGCGGTGGGTGACGAACGTGCGCAACGGTACGGCCAAACCCCCCGAAAATTAGGGCCCCGGGCCCCCACGGAAGCCTTGCGCACGCTAAATTTCTGGCCATGCCCCGTGGACGTCACCGCCATTCCCAGCCGCTGCACCGGATGATGCCGCCGCTGACCGTCGCAGGCACCGCGGCCGTACTGGCCGTCATATCAATCTTCGCCGGTGATACGGAGCTGCTGCGGGTGCTCGCGGTGGCGATCGCGCTCGTCGCGGTGGCCGGGGCGCTGCTCGCGCGGACCTGGGACCGTTCGGCCGGGCGCGAGGTGGCGGAGCTGACCGCGCTGCGGACCCGCGACGAGTGGAAGACCGACGAGCGGGTGGCCGAGCTGGAGACCGACCTGGAGGAGTCCAGGGAGATCCGCGGCCGGCTGGAGAAGAAGCTGCGCGGCAAGCGGTCGGAGCTGGCGCGGCTGCGCTCGGAGCACGCCGATCTGCTGCGGCGCTACGCCACCGCGGAGAGCGAGCGGGCCCGGGCCCTGGAGGCGCGGCGCCGGCTCCAGCGAGAGGGCGCCACGGCGCCCCGGATCGCGCTGGGCACCGGGGTGGCCGCGGTCGGCCCCGCCGCCTACCTCAAGGCCGCGGACGCGCTGCGCAACCTCGCGCGCAACTCCGCCACCCAGCAGGCGCAGCGCACCGTCGAGGACGCCCGGCGCCGGGACGCCGCGGCCGCGGACGAGCCGCAGGGCAAGCACGCGTCGGGGTCGCAGGCGCTCCCGGTCCGCGAGCACCGCCTGGTGCCCGCGGCCACCGCGGCGGCCGTCCTGCCCTACGCCCAGCCGGGCCGCTCCACCGCCGCCCAGGCCCATCGCGCGGTCGGCGGCTTCGACTTCTTCGGCACCCACAAGTCGCTTCCCGCGGCCGCCCCGGTGCCGCTCGCCGCGCCCGCCGCGATCCCCGCGCCGGCCGCCGCGCCCGAGCCCGCCGCCGCGCCCGAGGCCGTCACCGCGTCCGAGGCCGTCACCGCGTCCGCTTCCGCGCCGGCCGCCACGCCCGACCACGAGCCGGCCGCGGCCGAGGTGATCGACCTCACCGCCCACGACGACACCGAGCAGCTCGACGTCAGCGACCTGCGGGGCGCCGCGCGCTGACCGCCGAGGCCCGCTGGCCGCCTCCGCCGGGACGGCGGCAACGGCGCCCGGGCACCGGCTACTTGTCGATGTCGCCGACGACGAAGAACATCGAGCCGAGGATCGCGACCATGTCGGCCACCAGCGTGCCCGGCAGCAGCACGTTCAGCGCCTGGATGTTGTTGAACGACGCCGAGCGCAGCTTCAGCCGGTACGGGGTCTTCTCGCCCTTGGACACCAGGTAGTAGCCGTTGAGGCCGAGCGGGTTCTCGGTCCAGGCGTAGGTGTGGCCCTCGGGCGCCTTGAGGACCTTCGGCAGGCGCTGGTTGACCGGGCCGGGCGGCAGTTCGGCGAGCCGGTCCAGGCAGGCGTCGGCCAGCGCCAGCGCGTTGTGGGTCTGCTCCAGCAGCACCTCGAACCGGGCCAGGCAGTCGCCCTCGGTCCGGGTGGCCACCTTCAGGACGCCGCCCAACTCCCCGTACCCGAGGTACGGTTCGTCGCGCCGCAGGTCGAAGTCGACGCCGGAGGCGCGGGCGATCGGCCCGCTCACCCCGTACGCGTGCACGTCGGCCGCCGACAGCACCCCCACGCCGCGGGTGCGGCCGCGGAAGATCTCGTTGCCGACCACCAGGTCGTCGAAGCGGCCCATCCGCGACCGCACGCCGGCCACCGCGGCCCGCGCCCGCCCGGTCCAGCCGTTCGGCAGGTCCTCCTTCAGGCCGCCGACCCGGTTGAACATGTAGTGCATCCGGCCGCCGGAGACCTCCTCCATCACATGCTGCAACTCCTCGCGCTCGGTGAACGCGTAGAAGATCGGCGTGATCCCGCCCAGCTCCAGCGGATACGACCCGAGGAACATCAGGTGGTTCAGCACCCGGTTCAGCTCGGCCAGCAGCGTCCGGAGCCACACGGCGCGCTCGGGCACCTCCATGCCGAGCATCCGCTCGACCGCGAGCACCACGCCCAGCTCGTTGGAGAACGCCGACAGCCAGTCGTGCCGGTTCGCCAGCATGATGATCTGCCGGTAGTCCCGCGCCTCGAAGAGCTTCTCCGCGCCGCGGTGCATGTACCCGACGATCGGCTCCGCGGTCCTGATCCGCTCCCCGTCCAACACGAGCCGCAACCGCAGCACCCCATGCGTCGAGGGATGCTGAGGCCCGATGTTCAGCACCATGTCCGTGCTCTCGGCCGCCCCACCGACCCCGACCGTCGTCTCCGTCATGCCCCTATCCTCTCAGGCCGCCCGACCGGCTACGCCGTCGGCGGATTCGCTGGGACGGGGACCGGGGTGGAGGGAGGGTGGGGGGATGGAACTACTTGTGCTGGGTGGGACGGAGTTCGTCGGGCGGGCCGTGGTCGAGGACGCGGTGGAGCGCGGGTGGGGGGTGACGGTGTTCAACCGGGGAAACCGGGAGGTGCCGCCGGGAGCGCGGGGCCTGCGCGGGGACCGGGCGAAGGGGGAGTTGGGGGAACTGGCCGCGGGGGAGTGGGACGCGGTGGTGGACACGTGGTCGGGGGACCCGGCGGCGGTGCGGGACGCGGTCCGGGTGCTGGGCGGTCGGGTCGGCCGGTACGGATACGTGTCGAGCCGGTCGGTGTACGCGTATCCGGCGGGCGCGGGCCTGGACGAGCACGGCGCGCTGGTCGACGGCAAGGGCGACGACTACGCCGACGTGAAGCGGGCCGGCGAGATCGCGGCGCAGGAGGCGTACGGCGACGCGGCGCTGCTGGTGCGGGCCGGGCTGATCCTGGGGCCGTACGAGAACATCGGGCGGCTGCCGTGGTGGCTGCGGCGGATCGCCCGCGGCGGTGAGGTACTGGCGCCCGGGCCGCGGGATTTGGCCCTGCAGTACATCGACGTACGGGACCTGGCCGGCTGGACGCTCGACGCGCTGGCCGCGGGCCTCGGCGGGCCGTACAACCTGGTCAGCCCGTCCGGGCACACCACGATGGGCGAGCTGCTGGAGACGTGCGCGCGGGTGACCGGCTCGGACGCGGCGCTGCGCTGGGTGGCGCCGGAGGTGGTCGAGGCGGCCGGGATCGAGCCGTGGACGGACCTGCCGGTGTGGCTGCCGCCGGGCGAGCTGCACGACACGCTGCACCGCGGCGACGTGCGGAAGGCGCTGGGCGCGGGCCTGCGCTGCCGTCCGGTCGGGGAGACCGTCGCGGACACCTGGCGCTGGCTGGAGGGCATCGGCGGGGTGGCGCCCCAGCGGCCGGACCGCGAGCCGGTGGGGCTCGACCCGGAGGTGGAGCGCAGGGTGCTCGACGGGCTCGGCGAACTCGCCGGCTGACGCACGGCGTCCGGCGCACGGCATCCGGCGCACGGCATCCGGTCCGCTCAGGTCCGCGCCGATCCGCTCCGGCGCACTCCGCTCCGCTCAGCCGGACTGGTAGATCGTCGTGCACAGCAGCGTGCTGCCGTCGTTCACCAGCCAGGCCCAGTACCGGGTCCGGTCGCTCGCCCCCTGCACGCAGTTGTTCGCGGAGGCGCCCGACGGGGCCCGGTAGACGCCCGATATCCACATGACCTGGTTGTACGGCACCGGGACCTGCTTCGCGGTGCAGTCCACGGCCGTCATCGGGCCGATGCTGATGGAGTCGCCGGACTGCGTGCCGAGCAGGCAGTAGTGCGGGAGGAAGACGCGGGTGAGGCACAGCCGCGTGGTGTCGCCCGAGGACGCGGAGTAGTAGCTCCACGACGACTTGCCGGTACCGCTCGGGCAGCTGCCGCTGGTGCGGCTGGTGACCTGGACCAGGCCGCCCCACTGGCCCGAGCAGGACACCGGGCTCGGCGGGACGGAGGCGCTCCACGCGATGGTGCTGCCGCCGCGGCCGGTGTCGTAGACCGGCAGGCAGTCGCCGACCGGCACGGCCTTGAACGCCTCTTCGGTCGGATCGGGCGGCGGGGTCGTGGTGGTGGGTGCGGGAGGCGTCGTGTCCGGGACGGTGTCGCCGTCCGTGCCGTCCGAGCTGCCGACGGAGCCGCCCGAGTCGTCCGAGCCGCCGTCCGACGCGGTGCCGGCGTCGTCGCCGCCGGTGCTGTCCGAGGCGGCGCCGGTGTTGCCGGTGTTCGGGTCGTCGGACGAGAGGCCGCTCCCGCCGGACGAGAACGCGTTCGCCGACGCGTTGCCCGTCGCGCCGGCGGTCGAGCCCGAGCCGTGGTGGCCGGTCCACGGATGCCAGGCCACCAGCGCGACGAGGAGCACGACGGCCGCCAGCAGCATGCAGCCGGACTCCCCCTGCTTCGACTTGGCCGCGGCGGCACGGCGTTCGGCCGCGCGCTGCTCGGCCTTCTTCTGCTCGGCTGCGCGCCGCTCGGCGGCCAGTTCCTCGGCTCTGCGCTGCTCCGCCCGGCGCTGTTCCGCTCCGCGCCGCTCGGCCTTCTCGCGTTCCGCCTTCTCGCGCTCGGCCTTCTTCCGGGCCGCCTCCGCGGCGGCCGCCGCTTCCGCCGCCTCCTGTTCGGCCCGCCGCTGCCGCTCGGCCTCGGCCGCCTTCGCCCGTGTCGCCGCGGCCAGTTCGCGCAGCTCCCGCTCCCGCTGCTCGCGCGCCTGGCGGGCCTGCTCCTCCCGCTCCCGGCGGGCCGCCCGCTCCCGGGTGTCCACGAGGGTGGGCGCCGGCGGCGGCAGCGGGCGGGTGTGCTCGTCGGCCATCGCGACGGCGCCGCCCTCGTCCAGGTCCAGCGCCCGACCGTGCGCCTCGTACGCGTCGATCAGCGCCGTCCAGCGCACCGGCAGCCGGTGCTGCGCGCCGCGCGCCGCGGGCGCCCGGTCGGCCTCGTCGATGAAGCGCACCAGGAGTTCGCCGAGGGTGGGGCGCGCCTCGGGTTCCGCGGCCAGGGTCGGGTGGATCAGCGGGGCCAGCGCCGGCGGCAGACCGGACAGGTCGAGGGTGCCGGCCTGCACCCGGGCCAGCCGTTGCAGCGGGCCGTCGTCGGTCTCCGGGTAGGGCGCGCGGCCGACCGCGAGGTGGAAGAGGGTCGCACCCAGCGAGAACACGTCCGACGCCTGGGTGGAGCGCCGGCCGAGCGCCTGCTCGGGCGAGGTGTAGTCGATGGTGCCCAGCGTCAGCGAGGTGGTGGTCTTGTCGATCGCGTGCGAGATGCCGAAGTCGATGACCAGCGGCCCGGTCAGCGGCAGCAGGATGTTCTGGGGTTTGACGTCGCGGTGCACGACGCCCTTGTCGTGCAGGGCCAGCAGGGCCTGTACGGTGCCGGCCGCCAGCCAGGGCAGCGCCTCGGGCGGCAGCGGGCCCGCCGCGCGGACCAGGTCGCCCAGCGACGGCGCGGGCACGTAGTCGATGGCCATCCAGGGCCGTTCGGCCCGGGCGTCGGCGTCGAGCAGGCGGGCGGTGTAGGAGCTGTCCACCCGCCGGGCCAGATCCACCTCGCGGGCGAAGCGCTTGCGGTCGGGCTCGCTGACCACGCCCTCCGCGAGCAGCGTCTTGACCGCGACGAGCGGGCCCTCCCGCTGGGGCCTGGCCAGGTAGATCCGCCCCATGCCGCCGGTGGTCAGCCGCCACAGCAGCCGGTACGGTCCGAGCCGCCTCGGGTCGTCCTCGCCGAGCGGCCTGATGCCGATACCGGCCATGCCCCCGCCTCCCCCTGGCCCCTGCTGACCCGTCCCGCGTCCCTGGGTGACACGACGGTCGCGCCCTGCGCGGTTGCAGACCGGGCGGACGAACGCGGGGAGGAGAAAGGGAGGAAGGGTGAACGACCCGCGCAGGGAAGCCTGTCGGCGGGCCGGGCGGCGCTCAGTCCGCGGCCGGCGGCCGCAGCAGGTCCGCGCACCCCGCGCCGACGGCCGTGGCGAGCCACAGGAAGTCGCCGAGGCCGCCCTTCGCGGTCAGCTCGGCCGCTTCCGTGGCGGCGGCCAGCGCCCGCAGATAGGCGGGCGCGTCCTGCGCGGCCAGGGCGAGCGGGGGCCGCTGCCCGCGCACCCCCAGCGCGTGCAGTGCCTCGCGCTGCGTGGTCAGGGTGCCCGGGAGCGCGTCCATCGCCACGTGCGCGGTCAGGTCCATCGAGCCGTCCGGCACGGCGACGGCCTGGCGGCCGTCGCGATACCCCGTCAGGGTGCCCAGCGCCGGGCGGGCCGCCGCGGTGTGGCCGTAGTCCACCGCCACCGCCAGGCCCGCGGCCAGCGCGGCGACGGCCCGCCGCCAGGCCGCCTCACGGTCGCGGCCGATCTCCGCACGCCGGTCCGGCCCGCCGCCCGCGCCCAGCGGCCACCACCGCTCCAGCCACCTCGCGTCCGCACCGCTCACCCGGGCGCCCAGGCGTTCCGCGCCGTCCGCCCGCCGCACCTCGACGTAGCGGGCGTGGTCGTCGGGGCCGGGCGCGGCGACCGGCAGGGGAACGTTGTCGAGCCATTCGTTGGCGAACAGCAGGCCGCGCGCGCCCGCGGGAGGCTCGGCGGTCCAGGTGACACGGGGGTCGAGCCCGGCCGGGCGGGCGGAGCGCTCGACGGCGTGCACGCGCACGCGGGCCGCGAGCGACGGCGGGAGGGCGGCCAGCACACCGGCGGCGAGTTCGCCCGAGCCCGCCGCCATGTCGACGAAGTCCAGCTCCGCGGGGTGGCCGAGCGCGGTGTCCACCCGGGCGAGGAGTTCCGCCACGGCGCCGGCGAACAGCGAGGACGCGTGCACGGAGGTGCGGAAGTGGTCGGCGGGCCGCTCCCGGCGGAAGAATCCACCGGGGCCGTAGAGTGCCAGCTCCATCGCGTCCCGCCAGGGCAGCCACCCGGGCACGCGGTCCTGATCCGGGCCCGGACCCGGATCGGGGCGGCCGGAACCCGTGGCGCTGCTCACAGGGGAACCTTACCGACCTGCCCACGCGTCGAAGAGCGTGGGAGGTGTGTCGTCCGAGGCCGGTAAGGTGCCTGGCATACCACAGTCGAGGGAGTGGACAGCGGATGACTGCCGGAAACGACGGCACGCCGGAGAACGACGACCCGTTCGCGTATCTCTACCGGTCGGAGGGCGACGACCAGCCCGACCCGGCCGGCGGCCAGCCGGCGGCCGGACAGCCCGGCGTGCCCCGCACCTCGTACCACCAGGTGCAGCGGGTCGGTGAGCGGCGCCCGGCGACCGGTGGCTACGGCTACCCGCCGCAGGCCCCGCCCCAGCAGCAGGGCGGCGGTTACGGCTACCCGCCCCAGGCGCCGTACGGCTACGACCAGGGCCGGCAGCAGTACGCGGGCCAGTACGGCGGCCCGACCGCGCAGTACCCGCAGGCGCAGGGCCAGCCGCAGCAGTCCGGCCCGCCGCCGTACGACCCGCAGCAGGGCCCGCCCGGGGGCCGCAGGGCCGGTGGGCCGGGCGGCCAGGACGGCTCCGGCGCCCCGAACCGCAGGGGCCTGCTGATCGCGGCCGTCGCGGTGGTCGCCGCCGTCGCGATCGGCATCGCGTTCGCGATGACCAACAGCTCGGGCGACAAGAAGAAGCAGGCCGACGACAAGCCGACCGGCGCGACCAGCGCGAGCACCGCGCCGAGCCAGTCCGCGTCGCCGTCCGCGACCCCGGCGCCGTTCGACTCGAAGAAGGTCGACGCGTCCACGCTCGCGCTGACCGGCGGCGCCGCGAAGAGCACCGAGCACCCGGGCGCGAACGCGTCGGGCGGCACCTACGTCGACAGCATGGGCACCCAGGGCGCCACGGTGAGCTGGACGGTGGTCGTGCCGAAGGACGACGCCTACACGTACTTCGTCAGCTACGCGAACGCCGGCCCCGACGCCACCCTCACCCTCGGCGTGAACGGCAAGCCGCGCACCGACCCGGTGAAGCTCAAGAACTACGGCAACGCCACCGACTGGGCGAAGGCGTGGAACATGACGACCTTCAACTACGTGAACCTGAAGAAGGGCGCCAACGTCCTGACGCTGTCCTGCACCCCGGCCGACAGCAACTGCGGGGCCAACCTCGACCAGGTGTGGCTCAAGGAGGGCACGGTCACGAAGTAGGCGGACCGCTCCGCGGGGCCGGCGCTCCCGGCCCGGCCGCCCGCCTCGGCCGCCTACCCCGCCGGGACGACCTCCACCTTCGGCAGCAGCTCCCCGTACCCGGCCTCGTCGTACTCCCCGGCGGCCGGTGCCAGCACGGTCGCCGCCGACAGGGCGACCGCGCGGGCCAGCCGGTCCGGCCACGGCAGCCCCTCCACGTGCCCGGACAGCAGCCCGGCGACCGCCGAGTCGCCGGCGCCGGTGGGGTTGCCCGCCAGCCGGCCCGGCGGCAGGGCCCGCCAGGCGCCGTCCTCGGTGACCGCGAGCATCCCGTCGGCGCCGAGCGACGCGGCCACCCCGCGGGCGCCCCGCCGCCTGGCGTCGTGGGCCGCGCGGGCGGGCTCGGAGAAGCCGGTCAGCCCGGCCAGCTCGGCCGCGTTGGGCTTGATCAGGTCGGGGCGGGCGGCAAGGCCGCGGCGCAGCGGCTCCCCGCTGGTGTCGAGCAGGACGTAGACGCCCGCCGCGCGCGCCTCCCGGACCAGTTCGGCGTACGCGCCGACCGCCAGGCCCGGCGGCAGGCTCCCGCACAGCGCGACCGCCTCGGTGTCGGGGCCGGCGAGCAGCTCGCGGTAGACGTCGAGGAACGCCGCCCACTCGGCGGGGCCGACGGTCGGCCCTGGCTCGTTGAACATGGTGGTGTCGCCGGTGGCCGCGTCCACCACGCCGACCGTGCGCCGGGTGCTGCCGGCCACCGGTACCAGGGCGTCGGTGAGCCGGTCCGCGTGCGGCACCGCCGCGAGGCCGCGGCGCAGCTCGTCGCCCGCCGGGCCGCCGGCGAAGCCGGTGACGGTGGCGCGGTGGCCGAGCGCGGCGAGCACGCGGGCGACGTTGAGTCCCTTGCCGCCGGGCCGTTCCACCGCCTCCAGCACCCGGTGGGTGGCATGCGGTATCAGGGACGGGACCCGGTAGGTCACATCCAGGGCGCTGTTGAGCGTGACGGTGATGATCACCTGTTGATTTTGGCAAACGGACGGCGGCGGGCCCAGAGCGGGACGGCCGCTTTTAACGGGAAGTTGAAGACGGGACGGGCGACGGGCGCCGGGCGGGCGGCCCGAAGCAGCCCGTGGCGGCCCCGCGGCCGGGGAGGGCCGACGGGGCCGCACGGGCGACGGGCGGGAGGGCCGGGGCGCATGGCGGGCCTCGGGTTCCGCTACGACCGCTCGGCGGGAGCGGCCGAGGCGGGGGACGCGGGGGAGGCGGAAGCGGGCGGCTCGACCACCCACGCGCCCTTGTGCATGACACCCACCAGGTCGTACGCCTCGTCCAGCACCACCAGGTCCGCGTCCTTGCCGGGCTCCAGCGAGCCGATCCGGTCCGACAGGCCCAGCAGCCGGGCCGGGTTGACCGAGATCGCCTGCACGGCGTCGGTGAGCGAGAGCCCGTCAATGGTGAGCGCGCGCTTGAACGCGGTGTCCAAGGTGAGCGTCGACCCGGCGATCGAGTCGCCCTCCGCCAGCCGCGCCACGCCCTGCCGTACCTCGACCTTCAGCGGCCCGAGGTCGTACATCCCGTCGCCGAAGCCGGCCGCGTCCATCGCGTCGGTGATGAACGCGACCCGGGCGGCGCCGGCGCTGCCGAAGGCGAGTTCGAGCACGGACGGGTGCAGGTGGGTGCCGTCGTTGATCAGCTCCACCGTGATCCGCTCGTCCTCCAGCAGCGCCGAGATCGGGCCCGGCTCGCGGTGGTGGAGCGGCGGCATCGCGTTGAACAGGTGGGTCGCCACGGTCGCGCCCGCGTCGATCGCCTGGCGGGTCTGCTCGTAGTCGGCGTCGGTGTGGCCGATCGCGGCGATCACCCCGAGGTCGGCGAGCAGCCGTACCGACTCGATGCCGCCGGGCAGTTCGGCGGCGAGCGTGACCATCCGCACCGCGCCCCGGCCGGCCTCGATCAGCTTGCGCACGGTCGCCGGGTCGGGATCGCGCAGCAGCGTCGGGTCGTGCGCGCCCTTGCGGCAGGGCGAGATGAACGGGCCCTCGTAGTGGATGCCGGCCAGGTCGCCCTGCTCGACGATCTCGGAGAGCAGCGCCGCCTGCCGGGCGAGCGCGTCGAGGTTCTCGGTGACGGTGGAGGCGACCACCGTGGTGGTGCCGTGCTCGCGGTGGGTGCGCACGCCGGTGAGGATGTCCTCGGCGGTGCCGGAGGTGAAGGACGCGCCGCCGCCGCCGTGGTTGTGGATGTCCACGAACCCGGGCACCACCGTGTAGCCGCGCCCGGCCAGGTCGTGGGTGGCCTGCTCGGCCTGCTCGTCGGCGGCGATCCGGGTGCCGTCGACCGTGATCCGGCCGCTGTTCACCACGCCGGACGGCAGCACCACGCGGGCACCCGTCAGGACGGTGCGCTGCGTTGTCGTTACGGGGGCCATCAGGCGGATACCTCCACGGAGATCAGATCCCAGGCGAGCAGGCCCGCGCCCAGGCAGCCGGCGGTGTCTCCCAGCGCGGCAGGGACGATGAGCGGGAGTTTCTGGAAGGTGATGCGCGCCTCGACGGCCGCCCGCAACGGGCCGAAGAGGGTGTCGCCGGCCTCGGCGAGGCCGCCGCCGATGACCAGCACCCGGGGGTCGAGCAGGGTCAGTCCGGTGACCAGGCCGTCGGCGAGCGCGTCGATCGCCTCCCGCCACACCTCGATCGCCGCCAGGTCGCCGGCCTCGACCGCCCGCGCGCAGGCGGCCGCGTCGGCGGCCGGATCGCCGCTGGCGGCGGCCCAGGTCCGGGAGACCGCGCCGGCCGAGGCGTACGCCTCCAGGCAGCCGCGCTGCCCGCAGCCGCACTCCCGGCCGCCGGGGCGGACCACGATGTGGCCGATCTCCCCGGCGTAGCCGTGCGCGCCGGCCTCGATCCGGCCCTCGATGCCGATGGCGCCGGCGATGCCGGTGCCCAGCGGCAGGAACAGGAACCGGTCGGCGCCGTTGCCCGCGCCGATCCGCCCCTCGGCCAGGCCGCCGGCCCGCACGTCGTGGTTGAGCGCCACCGGCAGGCCGTCCAGCCGCTCGGAGAGCAGGTCGCGCAGCGGCAGGTCCTTCCAGCCCAGGTTGGCGGCGTAGACGGCGATGCCGGCCGCGGCGTCCACGATGCCGGGCACCACCACGCCGGCGGCCACCGCGCCTTCGCCGTACTCGGCGCGGCCGTGCTCGCGCAGGTCCGCGGCGAAGTCGAGAATCGCGGTCACCACGGCCTGTGCGCCGCGCTCGCGGCCCGTCGGTCGGCGTGCCTGGTGCAGCAGCGTGCCGTCTTCGGCGACCAGCGCCGCCTTCATCCCGGTGCCGCCCACATCGAGGGCGATGACATGTCTCACGTGGACAGTCTCGCGTCTCACCCCTATAGAGGTCTAGTCCACTCGGCCCGGAAGATCGATTCTCAGGAAAGATGCATATTGCCGGGCAGGTCAGAGGGGTGCGGTCGGGGAGGCGAAAAAGCCCGTCACGAGGCGGGCGGCGGCCGCAGGATGGGGCCCGCCGTCGAAGAGATCTCACTCATGGTGTAGACCTTGGCTAAAGATATGGGGAAGACTCGGCTCTTTCTGCGGTGGCCCGGCGGGCGGCCCCGCCCGCATCCCGATCTTTCCCGAAGTCCCAAGGGTGGTAGGAACAGTGCAGCGGCGACGACTTCTCGGCCTCGCGGCCGGCCTCACTTCCGCGCTGGCCCTGACGGGGGTCAGCGCCTGCGGCGGCTCCACGGCGCAGAGCAAGGACGTGACGCTGCACCTGGTGGCCGCGGACTACGGCGACGCGAAGACCGACAACAGCTCGCTGGTGTACTGGAACGACATCGTGCACGGCTTCGAGAAGCAGTACCCGGACATCAAGGTCGATGTGCAGGTACTGAGCTGGAACGACGTGGACGACAAGGTCGCCGCCATGGTCAAGGCCGGCAACCCGCCGGACATCGCGCAGATGGGCTCGTACGCCGACTACGCCGCCAAGGGCCAGCTCTACAGCGCCGACCAGCTCTTCACGGTGAGCCAGCAGGCCGACTTCATCCCCTCGCTGGCCCAGGCCGGATCGGTCGACCGCACCCAGTACGGCCTGCCGTGGGCGTCCAGTTCCCGGATGTTCTTCTACAACAAGGACCTGTTCAAGCACGCCGGCATCTACAAGGCGCCCAGGACCTGGGACGACCTCGCCGCCGACGCGAAGCTGCTCAAGGCGGACGGCGTGAAGGTCCCCTACGGGCTGCCGCTCGGCCCGGAGGAGTCGCAGGCGGAGTCCCTGATGTGGATGCTCGGCGCCAACGGCGGCATCACCGACACGGTCGGCAACTACACCTTCGACTCCGCCGAGAACGTCGAGGCGTTCACCTGGCTGAAGAAGAACCTCGTCGACGCGAAGCTGATCGGCGGGAAGGACCCCGCCAAGACCAACCGGCAGGAGGTCTTCGACGACTTCATGTCCGGCAACGCGGGCATGATCAACGGCCACCCGACGCTGCTGGCGCAGGCCCGCGCGCGCGGCGTCGACGTCGGCGTCGCGCCGCTGCCGGGCAAGGACGGCCCGGACCAGGACACCCTCGGCGTCGCCGACTGGGCGATGGCCTTCAAGCAGAACGGCAACCTCGACGCCGACCGCAAGCTGCTCCGGTACGTCTACCAGACCAAGAACACGGTCAAGTTCCTCGACGAGTACGGCCTGCTGCCGGTGACCACCTCGGCCTCCCAGGTCATGCAGGGCGAGAAGCGCGACGCCGACCTCGTCCAGTTCCTGAACCTGCTGCCCGAGGCGGTCTTCTACCCGGTGGACAAGACCTCCTGGACGAAGGTGAACGACCGGGTGAAGAAGGTCATCGGCACGGCGGTGCACAGCGACCCGAAGACCGTACTGTCGCAGTTGCAGAACTTCGCGGAGGTCCAGGACGGGCAGGGGCTGACGTCCCAACCGCAGTAGGGGGTGCGATCGAGGTGACCGAGCAGGGCGGCGAAGCCGCACGGACGGACCCCGGTGCGGATACGGATACGGCTGCGGATACGGGTGCGGACACGGTCGGCGGTTCCGCCGGGCTCTCCGCGCGGGACCTGGCGGTGCTCGACCTCGCCGGCCGGAACTGGACCGGGCCCGGTCCGCGCGACCGGGCGATCCGGGAACGGCTCGGCATCTCCCCGACCGCGTTCTTCCAGCACCTCAACGCCCTCCTCGACGACCCCCGCGCCCTCCGGGCCGCCCCGACCACGGTCAACCGCTGGCGCCTGACGAGACAACGCCGCTCAGAAAACCGCTGAGCCGGGTGTCCTGGGTGACCCTCTTCTCGCGGGAGGGGCCGCACGAATCCAGGGGCGCGCGGAACAGCGTGCGCAACCACCGGCAGGTGGCCCCCGGACCGACAGCACGGACCACCCCGGAGGGTTCCGCTAGGCTCGACCGCATGGCTTACGCCGAGACGTTCACCCCGCACACCCCCGAGGGCAAGGACGCTCTGACCGCGTTGCTGGCCCACCCCGAACGTGCCGTCGTCGCGCTGGACTTCGACGGCACGCTCGCCCCCATCGTGCCGGACCCCGAACAGGCCCGTGCGCACCCGGGCGCGGCAGGAGCGCTGGCCCGGCTCGCCCCGCACCTGGCCGCGGCGGCGATCATCACCGGCCGCCCGGCGGGGGTCGCCGTACGGTACGGCGGCTTCGCCGGGGTCCCCGGCCTGGAGCACCTCGTGGTCCTCGGCCACTACGGCGCCGAGCGCTGGGACCCCCGCAGCGGCGAGGTGCACGCGCCCGCCGCGCACCCCGGCGTCACCGCCGTCCGTGCCGAACTGCCCGGCTTCCTGGAGTCGATCGGCGCGTGGCGCGGCACCTGGATCGAGGACAAGGGCGGCCGCGCGGTCGCCGTCCACACCCGCCGCACCGAGGACCCGGACGCCGCGTTCGAGGCGCTGCGCGTGCCGCTGGGCGAACTCGCCGCGCGGCACGGCCTCGTGGTCGAACCCGGCCGCTACGTCCTCGAACTGCGCCCGCCCGGCGTGGACAAGGGCGTGGCCCTCGCTTCGTACCTCCGCGAGGTCGGCGCGGGCAGCGTGCTGTACGCCGGCGACGACCTCGGCGACCTCGCCGCCTACGCCGCCGTCGCGGAACTGCGTGCCCAGGGCCTGCCCGGGCTCCTCGTCGCCAGCGCGGGCGCCGAGGAGACCCCCAAGGAGGTGCTGGCGCAGGCCGACCTCACCGTCGAGGGCCCGTCCGGCGTCGTCGCCCTCCTCAACCACCTGGCCGACGAACTGGGTTGACCCGGCCGTCGACCCGGCGCCGCGGGGTCCGTCACCGCGAGGTGATCCTGCGGTGCGTGACGCGCCAACCGCGCGGGCCGCGTACGAGGGTGTCGTCGTAGGTGACGCTCCCGCTGGTGCCGTCGGCCATGACGCCGATCCCCTTGGACCGGGCGTAGGCCCGGTCCGCGTGTTCGCCGGCGCGGACGACCGTGTTGGTGACGTGGTGGCCGACGGGGTTGGCCGGGCCGAGGGCGTGGGCGGCGTCGACGAGGGCGTCGAGCCCGTGCAGGGTGCCGCGGGCCGGGGTGAGTCCGGTGAGGTCGTAGACGACGTCGGAGCTGAACACCTCGTCCAGCCGGTCGAGTTCACCGGCGTCGGTGAGGTGGCCGTGCAGGGCCAGCAGGTCGGTGACGGCGATCCGGTCCTCGCCGCTGACCACGCCGGCCGGGCTCGCGGTGGTCGGGTCCGGCCCGGGTGCCGGTGCCCCCAGGGCCGTGAGGAGTTCGGGCAGGCGGCCGAGCGCCTTCGCCCCGGCCAGCGGGTCGGCGTAGTCGCGGCTGTGCAGGATGTGGCCGTCGCGGATGGTCAGGAACATCGCGAAGGAGAGGGTGAAGGGCGCGTCGCCGGCGAGCAGGCGGCCGTCCAACGTGTACTCGGCGACGACCAGTTCGGGGTCGCCGGTCTCGTGCAGCCGTACGTCCCGCACGGTCTCGTAGCGGCGGACGGCCGCACCCGCCCGGAACCGGGACCGTAGCTCCTCGCGGGTGGTCTCGGTGCGGGCCGGATACAACTCGGGCGGGGCGAAGGGCATCTCGATGACGACGTGCGGGGCGTAGAAGTCGGCGAGGGC
Organism: Streptomyces sp. NPDC088194; assembly: GCF_040702025.1. Taxonomy (NCBI): domain Bacteria; kingdom Bacillati; phylum Actinomycetota; class Actinomycetes; order Kitasatosporales; family Streptomycetaceae; genus Streptomyces; species Streptomyces sp. NPDC088194. Next base: position 63,585 of record NZ_JBFBIV010000049.1, read on the forward strand.
GCCGGGGTCCTCGCCGATGGTGGCGGCGAGGAACCCCTCGACGGTCTCGCGGGGCGTGCGCGTGGGCATGGCTGACGTCCTCCCGGGGCACCGTAGAATCGGAGAGTGCGCCCCGGTTGTCACCGTACCGGAGAGTGCTCTCCAGTTGAAGTGGTACCCGGGACCGGGTACGGGAAGGGGCGATCGACGTGCCGGAGACGAGGCCGCTGCGGGCCGACGCGCAGCGCAACCGGGACCGGCTGCTGGAGATCGCCCGGGAGGCGTTCGCCACCGAGGGCATCGCGGTGCCGCTCGACGTGATCGCCCGGCGCGCGGGGGTGGGCCCCGGCACCCTCTACCGGCACTTCCCCACGAAGGAAGCCCTGTTCGAGGCCGTCGTGCACGACCGGCTGCACCAGCTCATCCACCGGGCCCGCGAACTCGGCGATGCGGACGGCGACTTCGGTGGCGACCCCGGGACCGCGCTGGCCGCGTTCCTCGACCACCTGCTGCGCGAGTCCGCGCCCAAGCAGGACCTCGTCGACGCGCTGGTCGGCTCCGGCGTCGACATCCAGGACGCGGTGCTGGCCACCGCCGCCGTCCTCCGCGAGGAGATCGCCGGGCTGCTCGCGCGCGCCCAGGCCGCCGGCACCGTCCGCGCCGACCTCACCGCCGCCGACCTGATGGCGCTGGTCTCCGCCTTCCTCCACGCCATGCGCCCGCGCTCGGCCACCCCCGCCGACCCGGCCCGGCTGCTGTCGGTCCTCCTCGACGGCCTGGCCCCGAAGCCCTGACCCCGCCTCCACCCGGCCCCGGAAGGCGGGTGTTGCGAACCTGCGCCCGAGGCCGGGCCCGAACTCGTGCCCGAACCCGTGCCCGAGGCCGGGCCCGAGGCGGAGTGCTCAGGCCGGGCCCGAGGCGGCCGGCGTGCACTTGCTCCAGG
>NZ_JBFBIV010000050.1:0-63498 GCF_040702025.1 Streptomyces sp. NPDC088194
GGGTGCCGGCACCGGCGTCGCCACCGATGCCGGCACCCATCCCGGCACGGAACCCGACGTCGCCACCGACGCCGAGCACGAGCACGAGCCCGAGCCCGAGCCCGCCACCGAACCCGAACCCGACACCAGCGCCGAACCCGGCACCGATGTCGGCCTGGCCATGCGGCAGTTGCTCACCGAACTGCGGGACCGGCTGCGCGAGCTGCGCGGCGACGAGCTGCTGGTCGAACTCCGGCAGCCGTACACCGGGCCCGGCATGCACGGCTTCGGCAACCTGCTGCGCGCCGCCGACTGCCCGGCCGACGCCACCGCCAACCGCGTCCGCACCCTGGACGTCGGGCTGCTCGCCGGGACCGCCGCCGTCCACTCCGACATGCTCATGTGGGACCCCGGCGCCACGGCGCGGGCGGCGGCCAGGCAACTGCACTCCGCGCTGTTCGCCACCCCGCAGATCTCCGTCGAGCTGGCCGGTCTGTCCGCGGAGCACCATGCGATGACCGTGTTCTGGCTCGGGTTCTGGCGGACCCACCGCGATGTCCTGACCCGGGGTGAGATCCGGACCGGACGCCCCGACCTGCTCCACCAGACGGTCACCGCGAGCCTGGGCCGGCGCGTCGTCATCGCCTTCTACGCCGAGCACCGCGTCGCCCCGGTCCGCCTGGCCGGCCGCAGCGAGGTGGCCCTGATCAACTCCACCGCCGCCGCCCATGTGGTCCTGGACGTCGAGGGCCCGGGCGTCCGGGTCCGGCTCGACACCTTCGACGCCTGCGGCAGGCCCGCCGGTTCGGGCCCGCGCACGCTCGGCCCCGGGCTCACCCGGATCGCCGTTCCCCCCTCCGGCCTGTGCGTCGTCACGCCGGAGCCGCCGGAGCCGCCGCAGTCACCGCAGCCATCGCAGTCACCGCAGTCACCGCACTCGCCCGACCCATCCCCGCGCTGAAGAACCGAAGACGAAGACGGAAGAGGACCGACCGTGACCGACAGCCACGCCAGATCCGACCGCACCACCCCGGCAGCGCCGGCCCCCGCAGAGATCTCCCGACGCAAGGTCATGGGCTACGGCGCCGCCACCGTGGCGGGCGCCGCGGCCGCCAGTGCCCTGGACTGGGGCCTCGCGCCGGCCGCCGGCGCCGCCACGCCCGAGGGCGCGGCCACGCCCGCCGCCGCGCCGCCGGTGGTCGCCGCCGCCTTCTCCGACCCGACCGGCCTCTACCCGGTGCAGGGCGACACCCCGGCCCGTCCCGCCCTCCAGGTCGTGTTCAACCCGACGGCGGCGCTCAGCGGTTCGGTGGCCTGGTCGGTGTCCGCCCGTACCGGGGCCGCGCTGCGCAGCGGGACCACCGCCTTCACCGCGCCGGCCGGCGCCGAGACCACCACCAGCGTCGCGCTGGGCGCCCTGGACCCCGACTTCTACGCGGTCACCGTCACCGTCACCGACTCGGCGGCGAACCAGCTGCTCGCCCAGACCCTCGGCCTCGGCGTGATCCGCCCGACGGTCGCGGACCGCCGGCCCGACTCGCCGTTCGGGATGGGCATCCGGTCGGAGTCCTCGCCGGTCATCACCAAGCAGATCGCCCAGCGGATCGGCGTGAAGTGGACACGCGGCATCGTCGCCGTCCAACCGGACACCGTCTCGCCGTCGCCGGGCGTGTTCTGGGGGCAGGCCGAGATCGACGCCGCCCGCGCCGAGGTCCAGGAGTGGAACCGCTACGGCATCGAGGCCCTCGGCAGCATCAACTACAACATGTCGTGGAACGTCGAGCCGGGCCCGGACGGCAAGCCGGTGCTGCTCTACCAGAACCGGCCCAAGGACATGGCCGCGCACGCCGACATGGTCTACCACTCCATCGCGCCGATGCAGGACCTGGTGCAGAACTGGGAGCTGTGGAACGAGCCGTGGGTGCACGGCTGGACCTGGATGACCGGCGACGCCCAGGACTACCGCGACATGTGCAAGCTGATCTGGGACCGGGTCAAGCCGGACTTCCCGCAGGTCAACCTGATCGGCGGCGGATCGGTCACGTACAACCGCGACATCGTGTACGCGCGGGGCTCGAAGGACACCGGCTACATCGACGGCTCGGTGAACCACGCCTACGGCTACCCCGACCCCACCCAGTACGCGATGACCAAGACCCAGATCAAGATGGACCGGCGGTGGTCGCGCACCAAGGGCCGCGGTGGGCAGTGGCAGACCGAACTGGGCAACGCCGAGTTCAACTTCACCGACGTGCCGGCCGGCCAGGCGCCCTACGGGGTGGCCCGTACGGTGGCGCCGACGTACCTGCTGCACATGCTCGCCGGCGCCGAGGAGGGTTCCCCGGTCCGGGCCTTCTGGTTCTCGCTGTCCTACGACAAGCCGTACTCCGGCGACGACTTCGACATCTACGACATCGCGACCAGGACCCCCAAGCCCGCGGTGGTCGCCTACGCCACCATGACGGGCCTGCTGGAGGACGCCCGGATGGAGGGCGAGCTCTACCCGGACGCCAAGTCCACCTGGGGCTTCCTGTTCCGCGGCGCCGACGGCAAGGGCCGGGCCGCCGTCTACTGCGACCAGCTCTTCGACGGCACCGAGGAGCACCAGAGCGCCGGCTGGACCGGCACGCTCACCCTGGACGGCGCGCGTGGCATCCGCGTGTACGACTACCTCGGCCGCCGGCTCGCCGACGGCCGCTCCTCGCGCGTCACCCTCCCGCTGAACCCCTGGGAGGTCCTGTACTTCGACAGCGACCTGAGCCCCGCGGCGCTCAAGGCCGTACTGACCCGCGGCGCGCGCTTCGACTACAGCACCCCGGTGAAGGTCAGCCTGCTGTCCTTCACCAAGCCGCTGGACGCCACCAGCGCCGTCGAGGTGCGGGTGGAGAACGTCTCGCCGCAGAAGCTGGGCGCGCGGGTGCGGATCACCCCGCCGTCCGGCTGGCGGCTGGCGGCACCGGTGTCACCGGTGGTCGAACTCGCGCCCGGGCAGGCGAAGACGCTGTCCTTCCCCGTCACGGCGTTCCAGGTCGACAGCCGGAACGCGTACACCGTCGGCTACGAGGTGACGGTGCCGCAGCGGCCCGGCCTGCGCCAGACCGGCACCCAGGACGTCCAGGTCGCCTACCTGCCGTTCCGGTCGATCACCGTCGGCGGCAGCGCCAGCCAGTGGAACGGCGTCCTGCCGGTGACGATGACCAGCACCACCGCGGCCGGCGACACCAAGAAGTACGCGTTCCAGGCCGCCTGGGACCACAGCTTCCTGTACGTCAGGGCCGTCGTCGAGGACGACGTCCAGCTGTCCAACGCGCCCTTCCCGGCCAACGAGTACCTCTTCCCGTTCAAGGCGGACAGCATCCAGCTGGCCTTCGACGCGCTGGCGGACAAGACCGAGGACCTGCTCGCGGGCGACGCGCACTACGAGAAGTGCCTGCGGTCGATCTCCCACCTGTACGTGGCGACCCTGGCCACCGGCGGCGTCTCGGAACTGCACCGGCAGCTCGCGCCCGGCACCAACTACCAGACCTACTACCCGACCAACGCGGTGCTCCCGACCCCGCTGGGCCCGCTCGACGCCAAGCCCGACAGCGGCGCCGAGGGCCGGGTGCTGGTCTCCCGGGACGACACGGGCAAGCAGACCCGGTACGAGGTCGCGCTCGCCTGGAGCCAGCTGCCCGAACTGGCCGCCGCGGTAAGGGCCGCGCGCCCCGGCACCGTCACCCCGGCGACGTTCGCGGTCCAGGTGACCGACGCGGGCACCGGCGGCCACGGCGCCACCTACTCGACCACCACCGCGGAGCCCCCGACCTCGGGCTGCTACAACTTCGCGCCGTTCTGGGGCACCGGCGCCCAGTTCGCCGGCGGGCGCGTGGACACCCGCTGGGGCATCGGCCGCTGAGCCGCACCCCCGACGCGACACCGCACCCCGCCGCCTCCCCAGGCCGGCACCTTCCGACAGCACCTCCAGAACCAGGAGCCTTCCCGTGAGCGACCACGCAGCCGATGCCGGCGCACTCCCGCCGGCGCCCGAGCCGGTCGAGCCGCCGTGGGCACGGCCGTCCGGCGTCCGCATCACCGGCGTCCGGACGATCCTGACCGCGCCGGCCGGCACCACGCTCGTCGTGGTCCGCGTCGACACCAGCGAGCCCGGCCTGTACGGACTCGGCTGCGCCACCTTCACCCAGCGCGCGGCGGCCGTGGCCACCGCCGTCGACGAGTACCTGGCCCCGCAGCTCATCGGCCGCGACCCGGCCGACATCACCGACATCGCGTCGACCCTGCACGTGAGCGGCTACTGGCGGTCCGGGCCGGTGCTCAACAACGCGCTGTCCGGGGTGGACATGGCGCTGTGGGACATCAAGGGCAAGCAGGCCGGGCTGCCGGTGTGGCAGCTGCTCGGCGGCCGCTGCCGTACCGCGGTGCCGCTGTACGCGCACGCCGCCGGACGGGACCCGCAGGAGGTCACCGACGAGGTGCTGGCGCTGATGGCGGAGGGCTACCGGCACGTGCGCTGCCAGGTCGCGGTGCCGGGCGCGGGCACCTACGGGGCGCCGGCCGCCGCCGCGGCGGCCGGCGCCCACCGCCCGCTCACCGCCGACGCCTGGGACCCGGCGGCCTACCGGCGCACGGTCCGCGGGCTGTTCGCGCACCTGCGCGAGCACGCCGGCCCCGAGGTCGAGCTGATCCACGACGTGCACGAGCGGGTGCACCCCACCGACGCCGTGCGGATCGCGACGGACCTGGAACCGTACGACCTGTTCTACCTGGAGGACCCGGTCGCGCCGGAGGACATCGAGTGGCTGCGGATACTGCGCGGCCGGTCGGTGACGCCGATCGCGATCGGCGAGCTGTTCACCAACCCCGCGGAGTACCGCCCGGTCGTCCAGGAGCGGCTGTGCGACTTCATCCGCGTGCACGTCTCGGCCATCGGCGGCATCACCCCCGCCTGGCGGCTGGCGAACGCCTGCGAGCTGTTCGGCGTGCGCACCGCCTGGCACGGGCCGGGCGACGTCTCGCCGATCGGGCACGCCGCCAACCTCGCGCTCGACATGGCCGCGCCCAACTTCGGCATCCAGGAGCAGCACCTGTTCGGCGCCGCCGCGCGGGAGGTGTTCCCCGGGTGCCCCGAGATCCGCGACGGGCACCTGTGGCCGAGCGACCGGCCGGGGCTCGGCGTCGACCTCGACGAGCGACTGGCCGCGAAGTACCCGCCGCGGCCCGCCGCGCTGCCCGGCCAGGCGTGGAAGCCGCCGCGGCGGGCCGACGGCGCCCTCCAGCGCCCCTGACCCGGACGTCCGTCACCCTTGCCGGTCACCCCCGTACCTCTTCCAAGGAGCCACCCTCATGAGACCCCGCATCACCGTCACCCTGCTCGCGGCGACCGCGTGCCTGTCCATCGGCCTCACCGGCTGCAGTTCCTCCTCGTCCGGCGGCGGTGGCGCGAAGACCACGCTGACGGTCGCCGAGTGGACCAACCCCGGCGCCATCCAGTTCACCGAGGAGCTGAACGCCAAGTTCGAGAAGGCCCACCCGGGGGTGAAGGTCAAGATCCAGCAGGCGCCGACCGCCAACGGCGCCTGGGGCCAGCTGTGGAACAGCCTGCTGCAGTCCAAGTCCGTCGACGTGCTGGGCCTGGCCGCGCCGACCCAGGCGGGCTTCGCCCCCAGCTACACCAGCCTCAAGCCCGCCGGGGCCGCCGCGCTCATCCAGGCCGGGCAGCTGGTGGACCTGAAGAACCAGCCGTTCATGAAGAACTACAGCGCCACCGACCAGGCCGCCGCGGTCGGGCACAACGGCGGCGTCTACGGCGTGATGGCCGCGCAGTACGCCGCGGCCGGGGCGATCTGGTACAAGAAGGACTTGCTCGCGAAGTACGGCATGACCGTGCCGACGACGTTCCAGGAGTTCGTCGACGACTGCGCGAAGCTCAAGAAGAAGGGCATCACCCCGATCTTCGTGTCCGGCAAGGACGGCATGCAGGGCGGCGTGTGGCAGGGCGTCGAGAACCAGATGCTCATGCAGGGCAAGCCCGCGTCGGACTCGGTGAAGGTCTCCAACGACCGCGCCGACGCGTTCTGGAAGGGCACCCAGTCCTGGACCGACCCGGTCTACAAGGAGTCCTCCGCGCGCTACGAGCAGGTCATGAAGTACATCGAGCCGAACGCGTCGGGCGTCGCCCAGCTGACCGCGCCCGGCGTCTGGGCGGCGCGCGCCGGCGACTACCCCTTCCTGCTGGACGGTTCCTGGGACGGGGCGGTCATCCAGAAGGCCAACCCCAACCTCAAGCTCGGGTTCTTCACCATGCCGGGCACCGACACCGCCTCGGCCAACCGCGTGTCGCTGCGCCCGGACCTCACCTGGATGGTCCCGACCAGCGCGAAGCACAAGGACCTGGCCATGGAGTGGCTGTCGATGTTCTCCCAGCCGGAGAACTACCAGGAGTGGCTGAAGCTGACCGGTTCGGTCTCCACCCAGCCGGCGGTGAAGAACACCGGCCTGGACTGGACGGACTGGCTCAACAGCCACATGGACGGCGCGTTCCAGCAGCTCGCCAACCCCTGGGTGCCCGCGGGCGCGCCCCTGGACGCGGCCGGCCCGGACTTCTACAAGCTGAAGCCGATCGGCAGCGACAGCGTCGACACCATCCTCAACCGCTCGGCCGACGCGTACCGCAAGTCGGTCAAGGGCTGACGACCGACCCTGAGCACAACTGAGAGAGGAGGCGCGGCGTGGCACGCTGTCCCTTCGGAACCCAACGGACGCGGCGGTTCATCCCCTGGGCCAGCATCGCGATACCGGGAGCCGGTTGGCTGCTGTTCGGGCTCTACCCGTCACTGGCCACCATCATCTACTCGTTCACCCGGTACTCCGGACTCCCCGGCACGCCGCTCAACTTCTGCGGGATGTGCAACTACCACACGGCCTTCACCTCGCTGCTGCCGCAGCTGTGGAGCGCGGTACGGGTCACGCTGATCTACGTGGTCGGCGTGACCGTGCTGCAGAACGTGATCGGCCTGGGCCTTGCCATGCTGCTGAACCGGGGCGGTCGCTCGTACACGTTCTACCGTGCGCTGATCTTCATGCCGCAGATCTTCTCGGTCACGGTGGTCGGCGCGGTCTTCTCGCTCATGCTCGACCCCTACTCGGGTCCGGCGGAGAAGCTCGTGCACGGCCTGTTCGGCATCAACTCCGCTTTCCTCGGGTCGAGTTCGCTGGCGCTGCCGCTGGTGATGCTGGTGAACGTGTGGATGTTCTCCGGGTACTCGATGCTCATCTACATCGCCGGGCTGCGGAACATCCCGCGCTCGGTGTACGAGGCCGCGGCCATGGACGGCGCCGGGCGCTTCCGGGTGTTCCGGCACGTGACGTGGCCGCTGCTGGCCTCGGCCACCACCGTCAACGTCTTCCTCACCACCATGGCCACGCTGGGCGAGTACGCCCTGGTGCTGGTCCTGACCGGTGGCAACTTCGGCACCAAGACCCTGGGGCTGTACATGTTCCAAGCCGCCTTCGGCAGCGACAGCCAGCTCGGCTACGGCTCGATGCTGGCGATGCTCCAGTTCGTGCTGACGATCGTGATCGGCGGCGGCCTGCTGTACGTGCTGCGCCGGCGGGAGGTGGCGCTGTGACGACGCTCCAGGTGTCCCAGGCACCCGAGGCCCCCGACGCTCCGCGCACCCCCTCCCCGTCGCTGCGCGGGCTGCTGTCCCGGCAGCGGACCAAGTCGGCGGGGGTGAACCTGCTCTGCTTCGCCATCGCCGCCGGGCTGTTCGCCCTTCCGCTGGTGTACGTCCTGCTCCAGGCGTTCAAGACGTACACCGGCTTCCTGCAGAACCCCACCGGCACCCCCCACCCGTGGACCACCGAGAGCTTCTCGGCGGCCTGGCACCAGGGGCACTTCGGCCGGGAGATGGTCAACAGCCTGGTCTACGCGGCCGTCCCCGACGCCATCACGCTCATCCTCGGTGTCTTCCTCGCCTTCCCCATCTCCCGCGGCTACTTCAAGTACTCCAACGGGCTCTACACGTTCTTCATCTTCTCCGGCTTCCTGCCCGGCGGCCTGATCCCGCTGTTCATCGAGGCCCGCACCCTGCACCTGTACAACAGCATGGCCGGCTACCTGATCCTGACCAGCCTGTCCGGCGCCGGGTTCTTCTTCTTCGTCGGCTACATCAAGGGCATCCCGCGCGAGATCGACGAGGCGGCGGCGCTGGACGGCTGCGGCTACATCCGGTTCATCTTCACGATCATCATGCCGCAGATGAAACCGGCCCTGGCCACCTTCGGGATCTTCGGCTTCGTGCACGCCTGGAACAACCTGATCCTGCCGCTGGTGATGCTCTCCGACTCCGCGCTGTGGCCGGTCACCCGCGGGCTCTACTCGTTCTTCGGCGAGTACTCGCAGAACTGGCCGCTCATCGCGGCCGGCACCTTCATCGTGGCCGCGCCGATCATGCTGCTGTTCATCCTGCTCCAGCGCTACCTCGTCGAAGGCGTCGCGGGCGGTGCGTCGTTCGGCACCCAGGGCGTCGCGCCCGGCGCGTCCGGCGCCGGGGGCGCCGAGATGGGAGGCGGCGCGTGACGGCCCCCGTCACCGACTGGCCGGCCGGCGGCTCGGAAGTGCGGTTCCTGCTCCACGACCCGCTCGCCCACCCGGAGTTCGCCTGGCCCCGGACCCTGCTGCACTATCCGGTGCGGTGGGCGGCGCCCGCGGTGCGCGCCGACGCGCTCCGGCTGCTCGACGAGAACGGCACGCCGGTGCCGTTCCAGCTGGCGGAGGTCACCGGGGCGGGCCCCGCGGCCGGGGGCGCCGACGCGCCCCTGGCCGCGGCCACCGTCTGCTTCTTCGCCGACCTCGCGCCCGGCGCGCGCCACGCGTTCACCCTGCGCGCGGACGCGACGGCGCCGGCGGCCGGACCCGACCGGCCGGTCACCGTCACCCCGGCCGAGGACGGCGACGGCATCGTGGTGGACGCCGGCCCCCTGCGGGTGCTGCTGCCCCCGGCCGGCCGGTACACCGGCCCGGACCTGCCCGGCCCGATCCGCCGGCTCGACCGCGGGCAGGGCTGGGTGGGCGACTCGGTGCTGCACCCCGGCGCCGAGCGCCTCGCACACCTCGACGTCCACCAGGTGGAGCACGGCCCGCTGTTCGCCACCCACCGGCTGGACTACCGCTTCACCGGCGGCGCGCGGTACACCGCGACCGTACGCGTCCTGCACGGCTGCGACTTCGTCGAACTCGCCGAGGAGGCCACCGGGTTCGACACGGAGGGCGCCGCGTGGGAACTCCACTGGGAGGGCTGCGCGCCCACCCACCGGTTCTCCTCGGCCTGGCCGTTCTCGCAGGACCCGCGCGACCACGCCGACCCCGGGTCGCCGGAGGTCTACCACTGGCTCGGCATCGACGAGCCGATCGTGGTCGGCGACAGCGGCGAGGACCCGTCGTTCTCCGGACCGGGCGGCCGGGAGCGGCCGCGGGAGCGGATGGCCTTCACCGTCGGCCCCTACGCGCCCAGCTACGCCTGGGGCGTTCGGCCGCACGCGACGTTCTGGGACCGGGCCGGCGGCGACGCGATGGGCGTGTTCATCCGCGACCACGCCCGCTGGGAGGACCACGAGTACGCCGGCTGGGCCTGCGCGGACACCCTCCAGATCCGCTTCCGCCACGACGGGGTGCTGCACTGGACCTGGCCGCTGCGCACCGGCACCCGCACCACCGGCATCGCCTTCTACCACCACGCACGCGACCTGGACGTGCTGCGCGGCCAGCGGGCGATGACCTACCAGTCCACCTACGTGCGCCACCTGCACCACTGGCAGGGCACCCTCAGCCTCGACCGGGTCAAGGACTGGCGCCTGACCTACCACGGCAAGCGCCCCGAACCCCTCTGCACGGAAGGCGAGTTCGACACCCCCGAGCAGTTCGTGGACGCGCTGCTGTACGGCAGCGAGGGCCCGCGGCTGATCGCGAACGGCGTGAACGAACTCGCCGGCTACCTCAACATCGGCCAACGCCCGCTCTACGACCGGCTGCTGGACGGCTACGACCGGTTTGCCGACCGGCTCGACACCGAGCAGCGCGCACGCGTCGACGCCCTGCTGCTGCTGACCGGGTACGTCTCGGCGGGCGAGGAGATCGGCCCGCTGCGGCGGATGATGGGCGGGCACCCCAACTTCCTCGCCGACGGCAAGGCCGCGCTGGCCTGCCTGGCGTGGCTCTTTCCCGAGCACGAGGCCGCGGGGGAGTGGCTGGACCAGTTCGAGAAGTTCTGCGAGCTGTCCGGCGTCTTCCACACCCGCCCGGCCCTGCCCTCCCGGCACGCCCGCCCCGGCCGCTGGACCGAGAGCCTGTCCACGTACGTCTGGGCCTTCCTGCGGCCCGCCGCCCAGGGCAACTTCCTGGGCCGGCGGGCCGACGGGCGCAACCGGATGGCCACCGCGGAGTTCGCCGCCCTCGGCGACTGGCTGGTCCACGCGCTCAGCGCGCCGATCGACGTCACCGGGACCGGCGAGCTGCGCCGGCTGCATCCCGCGCAGGGGGCGCACGCGTACTGGCCGCGCCGCCCTCCCATCGAGATGCGGCTGCTCGGCGAGGCGCTGCACCGCTACCGCCCGCTGGTCGCCGAGCACCTGATGTGGGGCAGCGACCCCACCGCCCGGCGGCTGGACAGCCCGCCGGACGCACCCGACCCGTGGCACGTCACGGTCCGCTCGGCGGGCGAGCGCGGCACCAACCCGCGGCTGCGCAGCGCGAAGTACACCGGGTACGGCGTCACGCTGCGCGCCGGCGTGGACCGCCCGGACGAGGTCGCGGTCTTCCTCCAGCAGGTCGACCGCGGGCCCAACTACCGCTGGGGGATCGCCGACGACAACGGCAACGGCCACCTCTACTACTACGCCGCCGGCCGCTCCTACAGCGGCCACGGCCCCGAGGACGCCGGCGACCGCCGGGTGCCCGACGCGACCTTCGCCACCTCCTGCGCGGTGTGGAAGGACGGCGCCTTCCGCGGGATCGGCAACCACACGCTGGACCGGCCGATGTACGACCTCGGCGGCGCGCAGTACGCCGAGATCACCTCCGACCCTGGCAGCCCGATCGGCGAGCTCTACCTCGGCCGCAGCGTCCTGCTGGTCGGCGGCGACTACCTGGTCAGCTACGACGCCTTCGCGCCCGGCCAGCGGATGGTGTGGACGTGGTCGGTGCCGACCGCGGCCAACGGCCATGACGCCAACAGCTACGGCCACCTCGCCGACGCGATGCCGTTCATCCATGTGGTGCGCGGGGTGCGCGAGGACGGCGCCCTCGACGGCACGTTCGCCACCGACGGCACCCGCGGGGTGCGGCTGGAGGGCAGGGCCGACGGGTCGAACGGCAACACGCTCGCCGTCGTCAGCCACCGCGACGACCTGACCGTGGCCCCCGCGAGCAGCACCCCGTGGGGCGCGAAGGTCCGCACCCCGCACAGCGTCGACCACGTCTTCCGCCACCAGGCGGCGACGCACTACGAACCGAAGGCGGTCGACTTCGCCGGCGAGGGGCTGCGCTTCACCGGCACCGCCGGCGTGATCCGGCTGTTCGACGACGGCAGCCGCGAACTGGCGCTCTTCCACGGCAGCGCCGTCGGCACCGCGGACGTGCTGCTGACCACCGAGGACCAGGACCTGGGCATCAGCCTGCGCTACCGCGACCCCCGCGAGTTCCGCGGCAGCTACGACGCGCCCGGCGACAGCGCGGTCACCCTGCACCTGCTCGGCGGGCTCCCCGCCGGGGCCGCGTTCCACGTCGACGGCGCGGAACTGGCCCCGCTCGCGTCCTCGCGCGACGGCATCCTGCGGGTCGCGCTGCCCGCCGGCCGGCACCAGTGGGAGCTGACCGCCCGGCGGCCCGAGCCGATGCCGCCGCGGATCGTGCGGACCACGACCGTCCCCGGCGGCGCGGTGGTGCACTTCGCGCCGGTCGCGGGCGCGGACACGTATCTGCTCGAAGTCAGCGAGGACGGCGGCACGACCTGGACGGCGGCCGGGCACACCGCCACCGGTCCGGGCGCGCTGGCCGGGCTGGCCGACGGCACCAAGTACCACGTCCGGGTCACCGCCCGGAACGCCGACCGCAGCGGCGCCCCGGGCGCCGACTACCCGCTGCACGCCACCAGCCGGGCCCCCGACCCGCCGGACGGCCTGACGCTCCGGCTCGGCGCCGGCACGGTCACCGCCACCTGGGGCGAGGTGCTCGGCGCGGCCCGCTACCGGCTCTACCGGCGCCGCAGGGGCGACACCGGCTTCCGGGAGGTCTTCGCGGGCCTGGCCTTCGAGTTCGTCGACCAGGTGCCCGGGACGGTGCCGGCCACCGGCGACCCGGGCGAGGCCCCACCCGGTGACACGCCGGTCCACGAATACGCGGTCGCGGCCGAGAACGGCAACGGCCTCGGCCCCATGTCGCCGACCACGGACACCGATCCCCGCAGCTGGCGGCACTGGTACCCGCCGGTGGAGCTCGCCTTCCGGCGCCACCACAGCTACCTCCGGCCGCCGTATCTGCCCGCCTCGGCGACCCCGGCGCCGTACGACGAGCAGCGGCCGCCGGCCCGGCTGCCGGACGCCGCCGACCCGGTGGAGCAGGCGTGGTGACCCGGCAGCGGGTCCTGGTCACCGGCGCGGCCGGCCGGATCGGGCGGGCGCTGCGCCCCCGGCTGGCCCGGCCCGGCCGCGTCCTGCGGCTGCTGGACATCGCGGAGATCGCGCCGCCGGAAGCCGGCGAGGACGTGGAGGTCGTCCGAGCCTCCTTCACCGACCCCGAGGCGATCGACGCCGCCTGCCGGGCCGTCGACGCGGTGGTGCACCTGGGCGGGCTCGCCGGGGAGGAGCCCTGGGAACGGATCAGGGAGGTCAACATCGACGGCACGCAACGCGTGCTGGAAGCCGCCTGCCGCCACGGCGTGCCGCGGGTGGTGCTCGCCTCCAGCATCCACGCCGTCGGGTTCCGCACCCGCGACGACCCGGCCCGGCGCGGCGGTGCCGGTGACGACGGTGATGCCGTCTGCTTCGGTGCGGGCGGTCACGCCGCCGCCGCGCGCGGGCCGCAAGCCCGCGCCGACCTGCCCGCGGACATCACGCCGCGCCCGGACACGTACTACGGCGTGGGGAAGGCCGCGCTGGAGGCGCTCGGCGCGCTGCACCACAGCAGGTACGGAGTCGACGTCTCCTGCCTGCGGATCGGGGCGTTCCGGCCGGTGCCGCGCGCGCCGGAGGACCTGGCGGTGTGGCTGTCGCCGGACGACGCGGCCCGGCTGGTCGAGTCCTGCCTGCGGGCGGAGCCGGCGGGCTACCGGGTGCTGTGGGGCATCTCCCGCAACACCCGCCGGTGGTGGTCCCTGTCGGAAGGGGAGGCGATCGGCTACCGCCCCCGGGACGACGCCGAGGAGCATCTGGCCGCCGTCCTGGACTCCGGAGCGTTCGGCCCGGCGGACCTCGATCCGTCGGCGGCCCGCAACTTCCGGGTCGGTGGCAACTTCTGCACCATGCCGCTCGGTTGAGGGCAGAAGGATCGGTCGTGGGGCTGTACGGGCCGTCCGGGTGGCGAACAACGTTGTCATCAGGGGCACTTGGCCGGGAATCTGACTGGGAGAGGGAACGCATGGGTGAGGAACACGCCGGTCGTGTCGCGCTGGTGACCGGGGGATCGAGCGGCATCGGCCGGGCCGCCGCGGAGTTGCTGGCCGCGTCCGGCGCCGCGGTGGCGGTCAGCGCCCTGGACGCGGCGGGCACGCACGAGACCGTCGAGGCGATCACCGCGGCCGGCGGCCGGGCGGTGCCGCTCGTCGCCGACGTCTGCGACCCCGCCGCGGTCGCCGAGGCGGTGCGGCGGACCGTGCACGCCTTCGGCGGCCTTGACGTCCTGGTGACGTCGGCGGGCATCCAGCGGTACGGCACCGTGGCCGACACCGACGACAAGACCTGGGACGAGGTGTTCGCGGTCAACGTCAAGGGGGTGTTCCTGGCCGCGCGCGCCGCGCTGCCGCACCTGCGGCGCAGCGCCGCGGGCGGCGCGGTGGTGGTGGTGTCCTCGGTGCAGGGACGCGCCACGCAGTCCAACGTCGCCGCGTACGCGGCGGCCAAGGGCGCGCTCAACGCGCTGGTGCGCTCGATGGCCGTGGACGAGGCCCCGAACGGGGTGCGGGTCAACGCGGTGTGCCCCGGCTCCGTCGACACCCCGATGCTGCGGCGCTCGGCCGAGCTGTTCACCGACGGCAGCACGGGCGCGGTGAGCCGGCTGCTCGACGACTGGGGCCGCGACCATCCGCTCGGCCGGATCGCGCGGCCGCGGGAGGTCGCCGAGGTGATCGCGTTCCTGGCCGGCGCCCGCGCCGCGTTCGTCACCGGCGTGGACGTGCCCGTGGACGGCGGGCTGCTGGCCAAGCTCGCCGTCGCCCTGCCGCGGGACACCGCCGGACCCGCCATGGGAGGCTGACCGTCATGGTGATGCGTATCGCGCTCGGGCACATAGACGCCTACGACGACCGGATCGGCACCTTCGCGCGCCAACTGGGCCTCGGCAGCCTCCAGTTCCACGCGCCGAAGGACCTGCCCGGCACCGACGGACACTGGAGTACCGCCGAACTCGCCGCCCTGCGCGGCCGATGCGAGGAGGCGGGGCTGCGGATCGAGGGGCTGGAGAACGTGCCCGCCGCGCACTTCTTCAAGATCCAGCGCGGGCTGCCGGGCCGGGACGAGCAGATCGAGGGCTTCTGCCGGACCCTGCGCAACATGGCCGCGACCGGCTACGACCTGCTCGGCTACAACTGGCTGCCGACCTACGTGTGGCGCACCACGATGGACGCCCCCGGCCGCGGCGGCGCCGCCGTGACCGGCTTCGACCTCGACCTGGCCCCGGCCGGAAACGCCCTGGCCGGCTACAAGCTCACCCCCGAGGAGCCGATCACCGAGCCGATCACCGCCGAGCAGTCCTGGGCCCACCACCAGTACTTCCTGGACGCGGTCCTGCCGGTCGCCGAGGCCGAGGGCGTACGGCTCGCCCTGCACCCCGACGACCCGCCGGTCGACGAGCCGCTGGGCGGCGCTACCCGCATCTTCACCTCGCCCGCGGCGCTCGCCGAGGCGTGGCGGCGCAGCGGCGGCAGCCCCGCCTGGGGGCTGGACCTGTGCCTGGGCACCGTCTCGGAGATGGCCGGCCAGGCAGCCGCCGAGGAGATCATCCGCGCGATGGGCCCGGCCGGCAAGATCTTCTACGTCCACTTCCGGGATGTGCAGGGCACCGTCCCCCGCTTCGCGGAGTGCTTCCTCGGCGAGGGCAACCTGGACGTCCCCGGGGTCTTCGGCCTGCTGGACGAGGTCGGCTTCGACGGGTTCGTGATCGACGACCACGTCCCCGCCCTGGTCGGCGACCCCGGCACCTGGGCGGACACCTCCGCGGACGCGTACATCAGCCGCGGCCGGTCGTACGCGATCGGCTACCTCCAGGGGGTGCTGGACGCCGTCCGGCGGTGAGCCCGCGGGGACCGCGGGTCCGGGCGCCGGGCCGCCCGGCCCCGCGGTCGGGTCATCCGGTGGTGACGGCGGCCCGGCCGTACGGCGTGAGGACCACCGGGCCGAGCAGGCCGTTGCCGGTGCGGGTCCGGCCGCTCGCGCCGGTGCCGGGGGCGACCCGGACGGCGTTGACCAGCGGGGTGGCGACCTGCACGGTGATGGTGTTGTCCCCGCTCCTCAGCGCGTCGCCGAGGTCGATCCGGGACGGGTCGGCGAAGTCCACCGGTGGCAGCGCCGTGCCGTTGACGGTGACCTCGGCGGTGTCGGTGACGCGGCCGAGGTCGAGGAAGGCGTGCCGGCCGCCGGTCCAACCCGGCGGCAGGGTCAGGTGGGTGGTGTAGTCGGCAGTGCCGGCGACGTCCTGGAGGTCGACGGGGTAGCCGGCCGCTTTGGTGACGGCGGTCCAGGCGGGCAGCGCGCCGGTGTCCGGGTCGGCGCTGACGGCGATCGGGCCGATCGTGGTGTGGGCGGTGTCGCCGGGCGCGCCGCTCCGGCCGGGGGTCCAACTGTCCACGGTCAGCTGCCAGTTCGCGAGGGTGGCGGCTGCCGGCACGTCGGTGATGGCGGTGCCGGCCGTACGGCCGTCGGACAGCGTGGTGCGGAACGTGCCCGGGCGGCTGGACTCGATCGCCAGGCCCCCGCCGGCGTCGAAGACCGCCCGGTCGGCGGTCGTGGCGGTGGCGGAGACCGGGCCGGGACCGGTGCCGAACTTCCCGGTGTCGGTGCTCACGGCGACCACCGTGGCGTCGTGGGCGCCGAGCCGCACGTCGAGCGTGACCGCGCCGCCGGACGCGGTGTACTGGGCGAGCGGGGTGACGGCCCCGGTCCACGTGTCCAGCGCGTAGGGCGTCCCCTTGCCGGTGAGGGTGAGGCGCTGGTCCACCGCCCGGGCCGAGTTGTTGTACAGGTAGTAGTACTGCGTCGCGCCGTCGTCGCGGCGGACGTCCAGGAGGGCGCCGCTGGTGGGGTCGCCGGTGTGCGCGGCGGCCGGGGTGATGCCCAGGCGCGCCAGCGCGGCGGGCACGGCCGCCTCCGCATCCACCCGCACCACATGGTGCCCGGCCGCCTTCGCCGTCGCGCCGTCCTCGCCGGCCAGGGCGTAGAGGGCGTCCCAGTCCGCCTGGACGCTCCGGTCGGCCGGGCCGGCGTCGTATCCGGGGGTGGCCATCGCCGCCGGCGCGGCCGGGCCGATGACGACCACGGGCAGGCCCGCCCGGGCGAGCGCGAGGATCTGGGCGGCGTCGGCGGCCTTCAGCGACCGGGGGTCGTCGAGGACCAGGGCGTGGTAGTCCGACGCCCCGGGGAAGAGCACGCCGTCGCGGTAGTCCTTCGACGCGTCGGTGAGGAAGGCGGAGTCCGCGTAGCCGTAGGTGTAGCCGGCCGCCGCCATCGCCGAGGTGTTCTTGACGACGCTCGCCGGGTCGTCGTACGCCTGACCCGCCAACCCCACGTTCTGGTAGTAGACGCCGACGTCGTAACTGGGCCTGCCCTGGCGCAGCACCAGTGACATGCGGGCGATGTCGTCGTTGAGTGCCCTGGCGTCGCGCCACTGCGGCATCCGCGGGCCCCACGCCTCGGAGAAGCTGGTGTTGCCGCCGTAGCTGAAGCCGGGCCAGACCGACCCGGCGCCCGAGCCGGCCGGGGCGGTCGGGTAGGGCATGCCGTGCCAGACGATCTGGTTGTCGCCGCCGGCCATGTCGACGTAGACCTCGCTGGTGAGGTTCTGCGCGGCGGTGGTGGCCCAGACCTGCGTCTTGATCGCGCAGCACTCGCCGGACACGATGGTCGCGCCGGTGCGGTCGGCGCCCGCCGCGATGACCTTGAAGTCCTGGTCGGGGTTCTTGCCGTTGAACTCGAAGCCCTCGCCCTCGGGGATGCCGACGTGCGTGCCGGCCTCGGCGGCGTCGATCGGGGCGCCGTATGCCTGCGCCCTGACGGTCAGGCCGTTGGCCTCGGCCCAGCTCTCCAGCGCGGTCAGGTAGCGGTTGCCGTACAGGTCGCTGAAGGTCTGTTCGTAGTCCCTGACCATGCGGGCGCTCTGGCCGTCGCTGTAGGTGAACGCGACCGGGTGGCCGCTCACCCGGCGGGCGTCGAAGCCGGCCAGCGCGGGCAGCGCCTGGTCGACGGAGTAGCCGCGCGACTGCCGGAACCGGTCGGGGAAGTCCCAGGTCCAGGTGAGCTCGTCCGACAACTCCAGCGAGTCCTCGAAGATGGCCGGGGTGCCGGCGGTGCGGGCGGTCCGCGCGATGGCGTCCCTGACCGCCGGGTCGGCGAGGATGTTCCGGTCCCAGAAGCCGGTGAGGGCGGTCGCGCCGTCCGCCGACAGGTGGTCCAGGACGTACGCGGAACCGGTCGGCGAGACGTTGGTCGCCGCCTGGCCGTCGGCGGTCTGGTAGAAGTCCAGCACCACCCACGGATGGCCGTTGCCGCGCGGGAACGTGTAGCTCAACCCGCCCCGGGCGTCGAGCTTCCCGGTGACGTCGGTCACCGAGGAGCGGTCCAGGGAGACCGGCGCGGTGGAGGCGTCGCAGGCGGTGGCGCACTGCGCGACCTCGACCGCGACGAGTTCCTTGGCGGCGGTGTCCACCGCCCGCTCGCCGACGGCGTGCGCGCTCGCCACCGGGGTGACCGTGACGCCGGTGCCGGGCGCGACGATCCGCTCGCCCGCCGCGTGGGCGTGCGCCAGGGCGGTGGTGAAGGTGAGGTCCTGCCCGGCGTCGCTCACCGCGGCGCCGGGCGGGTGCGCGGCGCCCAGCGCGGTGCGGACGGTGACCTGCCTGGTGGCCGGGTCGACGGCCGACACCCGCGCGGACTCGACGGCGGCGCCCGGGTCCACGGTGAGGGTGTCGCCGGCCTCGATCCCGGCGACGGAGGACAGCACGAGCGTGGTCGCGCCGGCGCTGGTGGCGGTCGACAGCGTGGTGCCGCCGGCCGCGCTGCCCGCTGATCTGATCGTCGCGGTGTCCTGGTCGGCGCCCGACCCGATCGTCACGGTCACGCCCGCGACCAGGTTGGTGTCGGTGGTCGCCGTCACCACCCGGGTCGCGCCCGCACCGGCGGCGCCGGCGAGGGTGGTGCACGGGGAGGAGGTGCCCACCTTCCGCACGGTCACCACGTCGGTGGCGGTGTCCGTCCCGGTGGCGCCGGCCGGGCCGAGCGCGATCCGGTCCCCGACGGCGAGGTTGCGCGTGGAGTCGAGCAGGACCGTGCCGGCGCCCGCGGCGACCCGGCCGCACAGCGTCCTGGTCACCGACGGCGGCGGCACGAGCGTGGCCGGCAGGGCGCCCGCGCGGGTGCTGCCGGGCGGGTCGAACTCCCGCCCGTAGAGGACCTGCTGGGCCACCTGCGGCTGGTTGAAGCTGTCGACGCTCGGCACGGTCGGCGGCCACCTCGGGCCGGCGGCGAGGTCCAGGATCAGCCCGTCCTTCACCGCCTCCGCCTCCATCACCCGCACCCGGTGCGACCACAGGGCGGTGCCGTAGCCGTACGTCGACAGGTACGGCTCGCTGCTGTGCAGGGTGCTTCCGGGGGCGTTGGGGGCCGGGAAGGCCGTCACCTCCGCGCCGCCGGCGCCGGCCGCGGCGATCTGCCCGAGCTGGGACCGCAGTTCGGCGTCCGACTCGTCGGCGACCGGCAGCCACCAGCGGTACTTCGGCCGGTCCACCGCCGGCGGGTCCGCGAACGAGGCGGCGGTGAGCACGGGGTTGGGCTCCTTCACCCGGGGCGCGGCACCGGCCGTGGCGGCGCCCTCGCCCGTAGCCGTGGCCGTAGCCGTAGCCGTAGCCGTGCTCGCCGTCGTCGCGGAGGCGAGCAGCGCGGCCGCCATGGCCAGTGCCGCCCAGGAACCGTGCCGGGTCCGGTGCCCGCTGCCTCGTGGTCTGGTCACTGCGCCTCCGGACGTGTGGACGCGATCCGGACCGACCGACGTCAGAACGCCCTTTGTATCCGGCGGATTCGCGGGAGAAAAGCACGACACGTCCGTGTTCGCGCGGAGATGTCGGCGAGCGGCCGCCGGCCACCTGACCGGCCGTCACGCGCGGCGCCGCGCAGGGCGCGTGGCCGCGCCGACCGCGTGCGCGACCGAGACGCGCGAGAAGGGGATGCGCGGGAAGCAGGGGCGTGGGGGAAGAGCGGGAGCGTGCGGGAAGAGGGTGCGCGGGAAGCTGACTCGGGGGCCGGGAGAAGCGGGCCGCGGAGGCGCGGGAGCGGACTCCGCTTGTGCGGCCGGACGCGATTGGCCATGATCGAGCGGTGAGCGACGGTGTACAGGGCGTGTTCAACTCCGTGGCCGCCGACGTGTACGCGCCGGTGGTCCAGGCGGGCTCGGTCACCGGCGGGGTCACCATCCACCACCACGGGACGGCCCGCCGGCCGGTCACCGCGGTGGGCAGGCTGGCGCACTGCCCCCCGTGGCTGGCCCGCCTCACGTCCGCCGACGGCGGCACCGCGCAGGCCGGCGCGCTGGTGGACGACCGCCACCTGATCACCTGGGCGCGGGCCGCCGCCGGGCAGACCCCCGCGTGCGCGGCGGCCCCCGGCCAGCAGGTCCTCGTCGAGTTCCCCTTCACCGGCGAGCCGACCGCGCACCACGCCACGACCGTGGAAGTCGTCGAAGGCGCCGCGCTGTTGCGGCTGGACCGGCCGGTCCCGCACACCCCCGCGCCGCTGTCGCCACCGCCGGAGCTGTACGGCCACGGCTTCTGGGTGCACGGCTTCCCGGCCGGCCAGCCGGGCGCGCGCCAGGAGCACGGCACCCTCGACGGCGCCGCCGGTCCGGGCGGCCGCTGGCTGCAGGTCACAGGGCCGACCGGCTGGCGGACGGACCCCGGGTTCGCCGGCTCGCCCGTCTTCGACGACGACCTCGACGCCGTGGTGGGGATCATCGGGTGGCACGACGGCCCGTACCGCGGTTGCCATGTGCTGCCGGTGTCCGCCTGGCTGACCCGGTGGCCGTTCCTGCGGGCCCGGCTCGGCTGGCGGCTCGACCTCGATCCGCACCTGAAGACGCACTGGCTGCCCCGCGCCCGCGGCTCCGAGGTGGAATCCGACTCCGGCGCCTGGTACTTCACCGGCCGGCACGCCGCGCGGCAGGCCGTCTGCGACTGGCTCGCCGAGCCGCACCGCCCGCTGCTCGTGGTCACCGGCGGCCCCGGCACGGGCAAGTCCGCGCTCCTCGCCCACCTGCTGGTCTCCTCGGACCCGCGGTGGGCGGGCGAGGTGCCGACCGACGGTCCCCGGCCCGCCGCCGGGTCGTTCGACGCCGCCGTGCACATGAAGGGCAGGACCCGCGACGAGGTCGTCGAACTGCTCGGCTCGCTCGCCGACGTCCGCGCCGGCAGCCAGCAGGAGCTGCTGATCGGCCTGCGGGAGCGGCACGCGGCGACCGGTGAGGTCTTCACGGTGCTGGCCGACGCCGTCGAGGAGGCCGCCGGAGTGGAGGAGGCCACCCGGATCGCGAGGCTGCTGCGGGAGTTGGCGAGCACCTCGGCGGTCCGGGTGGCGGCGGCGGTGCGGACCGCGCCGGCCGGCACCGAACGCGCCCGGATCATGGCGGCGTTCGGCCGGACCGCCCCGCGGATCGACCTGGAGTCCCGCGAGTACCAGCGCAACTTCGACGTCGCCGACTACGTACAGCGCCGGCTGACCCACGAGGACGCCGAGAGCCCGCGCTACCGGCGGCGAACGGAGGCCGAGACCCGCGCCATCGGCCGGGCGGTGGCCCGCAAGGCGGGCTACAACTTCCTGATCGCCCAGGTCACCAGCCGCTGGCTGCTGCTGCCCGACACGCCGCCGCTGGACCTCGACGACCCGGAGTGGGACCGGGCGCTGCCGGAGACCATCGGCGAGGCGATGGAGAAGTACCTGGACGCCTTCGGCGACGACAAGCCGCTCGTGGAGCGGTTGCTCACCGCGCTCGCCTTCGCCCGCGGTGACGGGCTGCCGCGCGGCCCCGGCTGGCTCGCCGTCGCGGACGCGCTGCACCCCGGCCACGCCCATACCGGCGCCGAGCTGGCGAAGGTCTTCCAGAGCGCCGCGAACTACCTGGTCGAACGCATGACATCGGCCGACGGGGAACCGGCGTACCGGCTCTACCACGACGCGCTGGACGAGCATCTGCGCGGCCGCTGCCCGGAACGCGACCCGCACCGCGCCATCGTGACGACGCTCCTGGCGGCGGTGCCCGCGCACGGCCGCGGGCGCGCCTGGGCGGACGCGGACCACTACACCCGGGCCCAACTCGCCGTCCACGCGGCCGACGTGGCCGGCCCGGACGGATCGAGCGGGCTGGACCTGCTGCTGGCGGACGGCGGCTTCCTCGGGCATGCCGTGCCCAGCCCGCTGCTCGCGGTGCTGCCCCGGGCCGGCACGGAAGAGGGCTGGCTCGCGGCCGCCGTCTACCGCGCCTCCAGCCACAAGCACCGCCACGCCGAGCCCCGGACCCGGTGCCTGCTCCTCGCGGTCGACGCCGCCCGGTTCGGCGCGCACGACCTGCGCGAGAGCCTGAACCGCGCGCTCGCCGACCTGTCCGGTCCGGCACGGGACCTCGGCTGGCGGGTCGGCTTCGCCACCGGCGGCAAGGTGCACGCGGCGAACACCGGGACGCTCGACGGACATCGGACCGTGGGCGTGGTCAAGGTCGTGGCGGCCGGCGCGTTCGACGACCGCGTGCTCGGGGTGAGCGGCTGCGGGCAGGGCATGGTCCAGGCATGGGACCTGACGGAGCAGCGCCCCATCGGCGACACCTTCCTCGCCATCCCCACCAGCGTCCCCGGCACCGAACACCGCAAGGAGATCACCGCGCTGGCCGTCGCGGAACTCGACGGCCGTCCCGTCGCCGTGTCGGCGGGCCAGGACGGATGGCTGCGGGTCTGGGACCTGGCCGGGCCGCAGCAGATCGGCGAGATCCCCACCGGACAGGGCGGTGCGGTGCAAGGACTGGCGGTCACCGAACTCATGGGCGCCCTGGTCGCGGTGACCCTCGGCAAGGACGGGACCCTCCGGATGTGGGACCTCGCCGAGCAGCGTGCGTGCGGCGGCCCGTTCGCCGGGCACCGGGGCACCATGACCGCGGTCGAGGTGATCGACATCGACGGCGGTCCGGTGGCGGTCACGTTGGAGATGACCGTGGGCCCGTTCGGGCAAGGCGGGGTGATACGGCAGTGGGATCTGCGGGCGGGTGCGGAGATCGGCGCCCCGATGGAGATCAGCGGCTGGGTGTGCGGCCTCGCTGTCGCCCAGGTCGAAGGCCGTCCGGTGGCCCTGACCGCCGGCAAGGCGTTGCGCGTCTGGGACCTGGCGCGGCGCAGGAAGCTCGCCACCCTCACCACGGACGACAGCTCTCTGGTCGCGACCACGGTGCGGAACGGGCGCCCCGTCGCCGTCAGTTGCCGGAGCCGCGAGGACGGGGCGGGCACGCTCCAGGTGTGGGACCTGGCCGAGCACCGCAGGATCGGCGGCGACCTCACCGGCCACACCAACGAGATCGTGGGCCTGGCGACCGCGACGGCCGCGGGCCGGCCGATGGCGGTCACCTGCGGGGCCTACCAGAGCACCTTGCGGCTGTGGGACCTGGGCGAGGTCGAGCACCGCCGGATCGGCGCCCCGCTGGAGGGACATCGCCAGCAGACGACAGGAGTCGCCGTCCTGGAGCGGGCCGGCCACCGGTTCGCGGTCACCAGCAGCCTCGACCGGTCGGCGCTTGCCTGGGACCTGCACGGCGCGAGGCGTGCCCACGCCCCGCTGCCGGTGTCGTACGTCTACGGCATGTCCACCGCGATGGTGCGTGACGAGCCGAGCGCGATCGTCTGCACCACCGACAGGGTGCACTTGTGGAACCTGCGCACCGGCAGGTCCGTCCGGTTCCCGCTGGTGGTCGTGGTACGGCAGCGGTATCCGGAGTCGATGGACGTCGCCGAGATCGGCGGTCGGCCGGTCATGGTCGGGGTGGACTCCGATCGGCTGTACACCTGGGACCTCACCAGAGGCCGCCGGCTGACCGGACCCGTGGACATCGGAACCAAGGCCAACGTCCGCCTGGTCGAGATCGACGGCCGTCCCGCCGCCGTCACGGCCGGTGTCGTGGACAACGGCGAGGCGTATCCCGTACGGCTGTGGGACCTCGCCGCCGGCCGGCTGATCGGTGAGATGGGGTCGGCGGTGTCCATGGCGCTGGCGGTCACCGAACTGCACGGCCGTCCCGCCGCCGTCACCGCGGGCGCCGACGGGGCGGTTCAGGTGTGGGACCTGACCGCTGGAACCAGGATCATGGAACTGGGCGGGGGCACCGCGGTGTTCTGGTACGTCGTGACCGGGCGACTGCCCGACGGGAGCCCCGTCGCCCTCACCGTCGGACGCGACCGGACGCTGAGGGTGTGGGACCTGGACGCCCGGCAGGCCATCGAGGAGATCGCACTTCCCGGCGACCCGCACGGGCTGGCGCTCGGCGAGGAGGGCACCGTGGCCCTGGCCCTCGACGACGACCTCGTGGTCCTGGAGACGAACCTGACGAGCACGAGGCGGGCACCCGCGTCCGCGCCACCCCGCGGCTGAGCCCGAGCCGCCGCCCGCCCCGGCCCGTACCGGTCGGAACCGCCAGGGCAGGCCGCGGCGCCGCCGCTCGACTCGGCGGGCGGGATGATCCATGGGATACTCGGATAAGCGCGCGGACGAGGCGCACGCCAACGGTGTGCGCGGTGCGTGCCGGTGAGGGGGCTCACCAAAACCGCGGCTCTCCGCTGCTTACGGTCCCTGGTCGATGCATCGATCAGGAGGCGCCGTGCCCATACCCGTACCTCCCCCGCCGACGGCGACGCGCCGCGGCACCCATCGTGCTCCGGTCCCGCAGCCGCGCCCCTTCCCGCCGGGCGGGCACGCCACCGCCCGTACGCCCTCGGTCGCCCCCCCGTACCTGGCCGCGGCTCGCGCGCCCGTGCACGGTCCTGACCAGGGGTCCTGATCATCGGGGGAGTCCGACCACCGGACGAGGAGGACGTCGTGGAAGCGGAATTCGACGTGACCGTGGAGATCCCGCAGGGTTCGCGGAACAAGTACGAGATGGACCACGCGAAGCACCGCATCCGGCTGGACCGGACGCTGTTCACCGCCACCCGCTACCCGGCCGACTACGGCTACATCGACGGAACGCTGGGCCGGGACGGGGACCCGCTGGACGCGCTCGTGATGGTCGGCGAGCCCACGTATCCGGGGTGCGTCATCAACTGCCGTGCGGTCTGCGTGTTCAGGATGAGCGACGAGAAGGGCCCGGACGAGAAGGTGCTGTGCGTGCCCGCCCGTGACCCGCGGTACGCGTACCTGCAGGACATCGGCGACGTGCCGCGGTACGACCTGCTGGAGATCACCCACTTCTTCGAGGTCTACAAGGACCTCGAACCCGGCAAGTCCGTCGAGGGCTCGCACTGGGACGGCAAGGACGCGGCGTACGCCGAGATCGACGCGTCCCGCGAGCGCGCCGCCCACGCCCGGGCCCGGACCTGACCGCCGCGGACCGGTCGGCCCGACGACACCCCGCGCCCCGAGAACGGACCAGCCATGACTTTGCGCATCTCCGAGTTGCACGCGGTCGAGATCCTGGACTCGCGGGCTCGCCCGACGCTCGCGGTGACCCTGGCCACCGCGGACGGGACGCGGGTGCGGGCGGGGGTGCCCTCGGGTGCTTCCACCGGCAGCCGTGAGGCGGTGGAGCTGCGTGACGGCGATCCGGCGCGGTTCGGCGGGCAGGGTGTGTCGAGGGCGGTGGCGCAGGTCAGCGGTGAGATCGCGGAGGCGCTGGCCGGGCGGGACTTCGGGTCGGCGGCGGACGTCGACGCCGCGCTGATCGAGCTGGACGGGACGCCGACCAAGTCGCGGTTGGGTGCCAACGCGATCATCGGTGTCTCGATGGCGGCGGCGCGTGCGGAGGCCGCGGCGCGGGGCGCGGAGTTGTGGGAGTCGCTGTCGGCGGTGGCTCACACGCCGCCGCGGCTTCCGGTGCCGCACTTCAACGTCGTCAACGGCGGCGCCCACGCGGCGAACGCCCTGGACTTCCAGGAGTTCATGCTCGCCCCGCTGGGCGCGCCGGGTCTCGCCGAAGCGGTACGGGCCGGCGCCGAGGTGTACGGGCGGCTCAAGGCGCGGCTGGCCGCGGCCGGCCATGCGACCGGACTCGGTGACGAGGGCGGTTTCGCGCCCGCCATCGACAGCCCGGAGGAGGTGCTGGGCCTGCTGGTCGAGGCGATCGAGGACGCCGGGTACACCGCGGGCCGGGAGGGCGTGGCGATCGCACTGGACCCGGCGGCGAGCGAGTTCTGGCACGAGGACCACTATGTGGTGGCCGGCGAGCGGCTCTCCTCCGACGAGTTGATCGACCGGTACGAGGAGATCGTCGGGCGCTTCCCGGTCCGGAGCATCGAGGACGGGCTCGCCGAGGGGGACTGGGACGGCTGGGTCCGGCTGACGGCGCGGCTGGGCGAGGAGGTCCAGATCATGGGGGACGACATCTTCGTCACCAACCCGGCGATCATCACCGAGGCGATCGACCGGAAGGTCGGCAACTCCGCGCTGATCAAGGTCAACCAGATCGGCACCGTCACCGAGACCCTGGAGGCGATGCGGATCTGCCGTGACGCGGGCTACACCCGGATGGTCTCGCACCGCTCGGGGGAGACGGAGGACACGTTCATCGCCGATCTCGTGGTGGGTACGGGTGCCGGTCAGCTCAAGTCGGGGGCGCCGGCGAGGGGCGAGCGGGTGGCGAAGTACAACCGGCTGCTCGAACTCGCCGACATCCAGCCGGAGTTGCCGTACGGCCTGGCCTGAGCCGCAATCCGTGGGGCCGGCGGCGCCTCGTCGGGACCGGCGGGGTCCGGCGGGTCCGGGAGCAGCCGGCGGTGTTCGAGCCGATCCCGCTGGGCTCGGTCGAGATCCTTGCGGGCGTGGCCGTCTCCGCTGGCGAGGCGATTCCCGCGGTGTGACGGCCCGCGGCCGGCCGAACCGGCCCCGGGCGTACGCCTGGAGGGGCGTTTCGGCGGGGCGACCGCGGATCGTCGGCGGGCCGACTACGTCGCGCGGCCGGCCGCCTCGGCGAGGTGGCCGGCTACGGTCCGGGACCCGGACCCGCCCAGCAGCAGCGAGTAGTGGTTCTCGTCGGGCACGAAGCACACGTCCACGCCCTCGTCGGCCAGCCCGCTGGAGGCGATCACCTCCGGCGGGTACAGGCCCACCGGCTCGTTCCGCAACCCGCGCTCGGCCCACAACAAGGTGGCGGGCAGGGTCAGTTCGTGGATCGCGGCGAAGACCTCGGGGTTGCGCAGCTGGTCCCTGCCGTCCTCCCGGACCGCCGCCGCCCGGCACGCCGAGCGCAGGTGCGGCTCCTCGCCGGTCAGGTCGCGCTCCAGGTACCGGGCCAGCGCCGGCCCGCCGAGCCGGCCGAAGGCCGGATGCCCGGCCCAGAACCGGTGGTAGGCCGCCCGGTCGGCGAACTCCATGTCCAGCCTGGCCATCGCCGGGCCGAGCACCGAGCGCAGCATCGCGTCGACGTCCGCCCCCGCCGGCACCGGGACGCCCAACCCGCCGTCCACGAGGACCAGTTCGCTGTAGCGCCCCGGGTCGCGCCGGGCCGCGGCGCACGCGGCGTACCCGCCCATCGAGTGGCCGGCCAGCACCGCCCGCCCGATCCCGAAGTGGTCGAGCACCGCCACCAGGTCCTCGGCGTGCCGCGCCATGCCGTACGGGCCCGGCAGGTCCCGGCTGTGCCCGCGCCCGCGCAGGTCGGGGGCGATCACCTCCACGTCGCCGAGCGCCTCGGCGACCAGCGCCCAGGACAGCCCGTTCCCGGAGATGCCGTGCGCGGCGAGCACCACGCCCGCGCCCGGCCGGCCCGGCCATCGCCGTACCGCCAGCCGCCCGCCCGCCACCTCGACAGCCGTGTCCTCCCACGCCCGCATGCGCGACTCCCGCTTCCCGCCGTCCGATACGGCCCGAGCAGGATCAGGATAAGGACCGCGGGGCCGCACGTCATGGGCGCGGCGCACCCCGCGCGCACGCCCCCCCACGCGCCGGACGGCCGTATCCGGCGGGCCGGGGGCATCCAGGGGCGGGTGTCGGGTGTCCGGGAGCGGGTGCTCAGGGGCGGGCGCCCTGCTCCAGCCGGGTGCGGAGGGTGGCGGCGAACTCTTCGGCCCGGGCCAGCTGGACCCGCAGGTCCTGGATCTTCGTCGCGGCGGTCTGCTCGTACGCCCTGACGCGTTCGAGCAGGGCTTCGCGCTCGGCGGGGGAGGGGGCCGGGGTGTCCAGGCGGTCGGTGGCCGCCAGCAGGTCGCGCATCTCCTCCAGGGTGAAGCCGAGCGGCTTCATCCGGCGGATGACCATCAGGCGGGCGACGTCGGCTTCGGTGTAGAGCCGGAAGCCGCCCTGGGACCGGGCGGAGGGGGTGACCAGGCCGGTCTCCTCGTAGTGCCGGATGGTTCGCAGGGACAGTTCGGTCCGTTCGGCCACCTCGCCGATCTGCATGTGCCTGCTGTCCACGACCGTGTTCCCGGCCCCTTCTCTTCCGTGGCTTCTCTTCGCTGGGACGTCACGCCGACGTCACGTGCCGCGGGCCGATCGCCAGCCATCTCTACCCTAACGTTAGGGTAGAGTTTCCGATGGTGAGGGCGGCCCGCGCCGCCCCCCATCAGTGTGCGGGCTTCCGTGCCCGCGCGCTGCCATGTCGGGGCCGACGACGCCCCCGCCGAACCCGCGAGCAGGAGAGACGAGGCGTGCGCATGTCCCAGCCGCTCGCTGCCGCCTGCTGTCCGCCGTGAGGCCATGAGGCCGCCCGCGCGCTGAGCCGGTCGGCCGCCGTACGCCCGGCCGACGCCGGGCACCCCCTCGTCGCCCCATCGGACCCCGCGCCGCATGCCGGCCCGCTGCCGAACTCCCCCCGGCCGCACGCCACTTCCCCGACCTCCGCCCGCCCCGACGGGCGATCCGCGCACCGCCGCCTCGGCCCCGCGCGTCCTCCTCGCGCGGCCGTGACCGGCCGCGCCCGAGCCCGACAGGCACCCGGTCTTGCTGACATCGCCCTCGCCCCTTCCGCCGCCCCCGCCCTCGCCTTCGAACGTGCCCGTGCGCCCTCGCGGCCTGCCCCGACCGCCCTGGCTGTCCCCGAACGTCTTCCGGGTGGAGGTGCTGGCCGGCCTGGTGGTCGGACTGGCGCTGATCCCCGAGGCGATCTCGTTCTCCGTGATCGCCGGCGTGGACCCCAAGGTCGGGCTCTTCGCGGCCTGCACGATGGCGATGGTCATCGCGTTCGTCGGCGGGCGGCCGGCGATGATCTCCGCCTCCACCGGCGCCGTCGCGCTGGTCGTGGCACCGGTCGTCCGCCACCACGGACTCGGCTACCTCATCGCGACGGTGATCCTGGCCGGCGTCTTCCAGATCGTGCTGGGCTCGCTCGGGGTGGCCAAGCTGATGCGGTTCGTGCCGCGTTCGGTGATGGTGGGCTTCGTCAACGCGCTGGGCATCCTGCTGTTCACCGCGCAGATCCCCAACCTCCATGACGTCCCCTGGGCGGTGTATCCGCTGGTCGTCGCGGGGCTGGCGATGATGGTGTTCTTCCCGCGCCTGACGAAGGCGGTGCCCGCGCCGCTGGTGTCCATCGTGATCCTGACGGTGGTCACGGTGGCGGCGGGGATCTCGGTGCCGACGGTCGGCGACAAGGGCAGGCTGCCGTCGTCGCTGCCGGCGCCGGGACTGCCGGACGTACCGTTCGACGCGCACACGCTGACCGTGATCGCGCCCTACGCGCTGGCGATGGCACTGGTCGGCCTGATGGAGACGCTGATGACCGCCAAGCTCGTGGACGACATCACCGACACCCCCTCCAACAAGACCCGCGAGTCCATCGGGCAGGGCGTGGCCAACATCGTCACCGGGCTCTTCGGCGGCATGGGCGGCTGCGCGATGATCGGCCAGACCATGATCAACGTCAAGAACGGCGCCCGAACCCGGCTGTCCACGTTCCTGGCGGGGTTCTTCCTGCTGATCCTGTGCATCGTCCTCGGGCCGGTGGTCTCCCGCATCCCGATGGCCGCGCTGGTCGCGGTGATGGTGCTGGTGTCGGTCGGCACCTTCGACTGGCACTCCGTCAAGCCCGCCACGCTGAAGCGGATGCCGATCGGCGAGACCACCGTGATGGTCGTCACCGTCGCCGTGGTGGTGGCCACCGGCAACCTGTCGATCGGTGTCGTGGTCGGCACGGTCCTCGCCATGGTGATCTTCGCCCGCCGGGTCGCCCGACTCACCGACGTCACCGCGGTCCTCGACCCCGACGGGAAGAGCGTCGTCTACGCCGTCACCGGCCAGCTCTTCTTCGCCTCCGCCAACGACCTGGTGGCCCGGTTCGACTACACCGGCGACCCCGACCGGGTCGTCATCGACCTCAGCGGCGCCCGCGTCTGGGACGCCTCCTCCGTCGCGGCTCTGGATGCGATCACCACCAAGTACGCCGGCCGCGGCAAGGCCGTGGAGATCGTCGGGCTCGACGAGCACAGCGCCCGGGTGCACGGCGACCTCAGCGGCGCGCTCACCGGCAGCCACTGACCCCCTCCGCCGCGCCGGCGGGGAGACGCGTACGGCCGACCGGGTCGCGACCGCCGGCCTGCCGCAACCGGGGGCGGCCGGGGTGCGTTGTACACAGAGCGGGGGCGGATGCCGCCGGGGCAGGTGCGGTTGCGGAGGAGCGAGGGACCGATGGGACGAGTGCGCCGGCGTGAGCGGGGAACGGCGACGGCGACGGCCGCGGCCGGCAGCGGTGGTCGTGGAGCGGCGCGTGCCGTGGCCGCCTGCCTTGCCGTGATGGCCGCGGGCGCGGTGCTGGGGGCGCCCGACACCGCACGCGCGGCGTCCACCGCCACGGTGCCGGGCTCGGTCTCCCCGGCGGTGCCCGCCGCGACTCTCGTCGGGGCCGCGCCCTCCTCCCAGGCGATGACCGTCCAGGTGTGGCTGGCGCCCGACCTCGCGGGCGCCGAGGCGTTCGCGGACGCGGTCGCCACGCCGGGCAACGCCGAGTACCGGCACTACCTGGCGCCGAGCGCCTACACCGCGCGGTTCGCCCCTACGGCCGCACGCGCCGAGGCGGTCGCGTCGTGGCTGACCGCCAAGGGGCTCAAGGCCGTTCACGTCGACGGCGGCCGTGACTACGTCTCGGCGACCGGGCCGGTGTCCGCGGTCCAGTCGGCGTTCCAGGTGCGGATCGGCCGGTACCGGGCGAAGGACGCGGCGGGCGGTGGCGCGGAGTTCCAGTCCAACGACCGCGAGGTGTCGGTGCCGGCCGCGCTCGCGCCCGACGTGCTGGGCGTGACCGGGCTCGGCGACGGTTCCGCGGCACGACGCGGCACCGCTCAGTCGGCCCCGACGGCTCCGACGGCACCGAACTCCTCGAACTCCCCGAACTCCTCGAACTCCCCGAAGCCGGCGACGTGTTCCCGCTCCTGGGCGCAGCACGTGCACGGCTTCCACCCGGCCTACCGGGGTCTGACCAAGGCGTCGCTCCCGATCTGCGGCTACTCCGCCGCCCAGTTGCGCGCGGCCTACGGGGCGACGTGGACGGCCACCGGCAAGGGCCAGACCGTCGCCCTGACCGAGGAGACATCGCCGACCGCGATGTTCCAGACGCTGACGGACTACGCGAAGAGCAACCACCTGCCGCTGCCGAAGCGCTCCCAGTTCAGGCAGGTCACCGCCGGCAGCGCCTGCGCGTCGCCGACCCGGGCCCGCGACGCGGCGGACGGGCCCGCCGTCGACGACGAGGCGGAGATGGACTCCGAGGCGGTCTACGCGATGGCGCCCGGCGCCGACCAGTTGATGGTCGTGGGCCAGGGCTGCGACGAGGACCAGGCGCTGCTCGACGCCGCGCTCGCGGTACTGAACGGGAAGGGCGGCCGTCCGCGGGCCTCCCTCGTGTCCAACTCGTGGCAGATCCCGCTGGGAGAGGTGCCGGCGAAGACCGTGCACGCGATCGACGTGCGGGCCGCCGCCGAGGGGGTCGGCATGTACTTCGCGTCCGGTGACACCACCGGCCTGACGGTCACCGACTCCGACCCGTACGCGGTCGCGGTCGGCGGCACCACCGTCGGCCTCGGGCCGGCCGGGAACCGGGTGTTCGAGACCGGCTGGTCCGACGACTACGGCTACCTGGACGGCGGCAAGTGGACCGACGTCGGCATCAGCGGCGGCGGCGGAGGCACCAGTGGCGTGTACCGGCAACCCGCCTACCAGAAGGGCGTCGTGCCCCCGTCGATGGCGCGGGTCCGGGTCGGCAAGCAGACCGTCACCGGCCGGGCGGTGCCCGACATCGCGGCCGACGCCGACCCCGACACCGGCATGCTGACCGGCTACATCGACACGGTCAGCCACGGCAAGCCGGGGCCGTACCACACGATGCCGAACGCCGGCACCAGCCTGGCGTGCCCGCTGATCGCCGGGCTGGTCGCCGACGCGCAGCAGGGCCGCGAACCCTTCGGCTTCATCAACCCGCTGCTCTACCGCCTGGCCGGCACCCGAGCCCTCCACGACGTCCTGCCGATCCGCCCCTCGGCGCCGCAGCAGGACCGGAGCGCCTGGATCGCGGCCGACGGCGCCGGGACCAGCCCGGGCATCGACGTCTTCGACGCCCAGGACCCCGCCCAGACCCAGCAGGTCACCGCCAAGGGCTACGACACGATGACAGGCGTCGGCACCCCGAACGGCCCCGCCTTCCTCACCGCCCTGCGCCGCGCCCCCCGCTGACCCTCCCCCCGACGCGCACCCGCTGGACCCGCACGCCCGGCGCACGGTCCCACCAGAGGTCGTGCCCGAGGGGTCGCCGAGATGCCTGCCGGCGCGATCGTCACGCCGGGTCCGGGCCGCCCGGGGGCGGGAGGGCGCCGGCGGGGGAGACGGGGACGGCGGCGGGGGAGACGGGTTCGGCGGGGGTCGGTCGGTCCGTCGAGGTGGGTGCGGGGCGGAGCGGCCCGCGGGCGAGGAGGTAGAGGAAGAGGGCGGCCATGACGGCGACGCCCGCCCACATGGCCCGCTGCCAGCCGTCGACGAAGGACCGCTGGGCCGCGTCGACCAGTTCGTGGGCGTGGGGGCCGGCGCCGTTCGCGGCCTCGACCGCGTTGGCGACGCCTTCGCGCGCGGTGGCGGCGGAGCCGCGGGGTACGCCGTCGAGCCGCCCGTCGATGGCATGGCGGTACCCGGCGGACAGCAGGGCGCCGAGGAGCGCGACGCCGAGCGCGGTGCCGAACTCCCGGGTGACGTCGTTGAGCGCGGAGGCCACGCCCTGGCGCTCCCGC
Organism: Streptomyces sp. NPDC088194; assembly: GCF_040702025.1. NCBI lineage: Bacteria > Bacillati > Actinomycetota > Actinomycetes > Kitasatosporales > Streptomycetaceae > Streptomyces > Streptomyces sp. NPDC088194. The sequence continues at coordinate 32,838 of NZ_JBFBIV010000050.1, forward strand.
GGCAGCGCGCTGGTGATGGCCTCCGTCGAGGGCGTCATCGACAGTCCCATGCCGATCCCCATCGCGAGCATGCCGGGCAGCACCGACAGGTAGCCGCCGCTGACGGAGACGAGCGCCGCCATCAGGGCCAGCCCGGCACCGGCCAGGAAGACGCCGGCCGCCATGGTGGACCGGCCGCCGATCCGCGCGGCGAGCTTGGGCGCGAGGCCGGAGGTGAGCATCATGAGCACCGCCATGGGCATGAGCGCCACCGTGGACAGCAGCCCGGACCAGCCCAACACGGCCTGGAAGAACGGGAAGAGGACCACGAAGATGCCCGCCTGCACGCCGAAGACCGCCAGCAGCGTGATCGATCCGCCGGCCGGCCCGCGCGCGCGGAAGAGGCGTACGTCCAGCAACGCGGCGTCGCGAAGGCGCAGTTGCCACGCCACGAACCCGGTGGCGGCGACCACCCCGACGGCGAGGGCGAGCAGCGTCGCGGGAGCGGTCCAGCCGCGTTCGGGACCGTCCTGGAGGACGAGGATGAGGCCGACCACCGCGACGATCGAGGTCAGCGCGCCGACGGTGTCGAAGCTGTGCCCCGACCGTTCACGGGAGTGGGGAACGAACCGCAGCGCCATCACGAACGCCACGACGACGAGCACGACCGGCAGGACGAACAGCCAGCGCCAACTCGCCAGGTCCACCAGGGCGGCGGACAGGAACATGCCGACGATGCCGCCCCCTCCGGCGACCCCGGTCCACACGCCGATCGCCCGGCCGCGCTCCTCCGGCGGGAAGGTGGAGGTGATGACGGCGAGCGTGATGGGCATGATGATCCCCGCGCCCACCCCGCTGAGCACCCGCGCGGCGAGCATCACCTCCGTCGACGGGGCGAGCCCGGCCGCCGTGCTCGCCGCACCGAAGACGGCCAGACCGGTCAGCAGCATCGGTTTGCGGCCCACCCGGTCGCCGAGCGAGCCGAGCGGCAGGAGCAGCGCGGCCAGGGTGAGCGTGTAGATGTTGATGATCCACAGGATGGTGCTCTGCGAGGCGCCGAACGCGACCGCGAGGTCCGGCTGCGCCACGTTGAGCCCGGACACCGACGCGATCACGGCCATCAGCGCGACGCAGACGGCCACCAGGATCGTGCGACGCCGGCGGGCGTCCGGCACGCCCTCGCCGGTCGCGCCGACCGGATCAACGGCGCCCACCTGGGGGAGCGGGTTCGTACTCAAGGGGTCCTCCGGACAGCGGGAAACGGACAGCGGGAAACGGACAGCGGGACTGCGGAAAGGAGCATGCGGACAGCGGCGCGCAGCGGTCGCCGGGCGCGAGGGCGGGTGTCGTGAACGGGTCCGCGGGGCACGTTCGTCCGCGGATTCGCGCGCGGGCGGTAGCGCGGGCGCGGATACGACGCGCCGCGGGGGGCGGGTTTACCGGCCTACGGGCCTACGGGATCGGGGAGTTGCGGGGCCGCTGGGCGTGCACCGGCGGCAGGCGGCGTCGGCGGGTTTCAGGCGGCGCTGTCGTCGCGCCGCACCGCCGCGAGCGCCGCCTCGGTGTCGGCCGCGGCCAGGTCGGCGTTGATGTGGGCGCCGGCCAGCGCACCCGCCGCCGCCGAGGCACCGACCTGGGCGGTGAGGTCGGTGGCGTTGCCGGCCACCCACACCCCGGGCACGTCGGTGACGCCGGCCGGGCCGGCGGAGAAGCGGCGGCCCATTCCGCCGGGGAAGTCCTCCATCGGAAGGCCGAGCCCCTCCAGCCCGTCGGTGCGGGCGAGCATGCGGGTCACGACCGCGAGGACCCGGCGGGCCACGAGGTGCCCGTCGGCCAGCCGCACGCCCGCGATGCCGCCCGCCCGGTCGGTGACGACCCGTTCCAGCGGGGCGTCGACGATCCGGATGCCGCGGGCGGCGAAGCGCGCCCGGGTGTCTCCGTCGAGCTCGGTGCCGCGGCTGAAGTAGACGAGGTCGTCGGTCAACTGGCGGAAGAGCAGGGCGTGGTGGACCGAGGCGGGGCCCACGGCCAGCACCCCGACGGACTCGTCGCGCACCTCCCAGCCGTGGCAGTACGGGCAGTGCACCACGCCGTGGCCCCAGTGCTCGGCGAGCCCGCGCACGTCGGGCAGGACGTCGCCCAGCCCGGTGGCGACGAGCAGGCGCCGCGCGGTCAGGGCGCCACCGTCGGCGAGGGTGACGGTGAAGCGCGGGTCGTTGCCCTCGGCGGAGGCGGAGGCGGAAGCGGAGGTGGGGGTCGAAGCGGAGGCGGGTGCGGCCGAGGCCACCTCACCGGCGACGACCAGGCCGCCGTAGCTGCGTACCTCCTCGCGCCCCCTTCGCAGCAGCTCGGCCGGCGCGGTGCCCTCCAGGCCGAGCAGGCCGTGCACGGCGTCGGCGGGTGCGTTGCGCGGGGTGCCGCTGTCGATCACGACGACCGAGCGGCGGGAGCGGGCGAGCATCAGCGCGCCGTTCAGTCCCGCGGCGCCGCCGCCGATCACCACGGCGTCGACCGTCCCGCCCGGCAGCTGGTCGGTCTCCCACCCGGAAGCGGTCACAGCCATGGCGTCGTCCCTTTCCCTCTGGCCGGCCGCGGCTGTTCCGGGGCCGTACGCGTACTCACGACGATAGGCACGCCTTGCGAGAGGGGCATATGATCTTGCCTATGGCGCAAGACGATGGTGAGCTGGAAAGCCTGGTACGCAAACGGATCAGGGCCCTGCGGGTGGCGCAGGGCTGGTCGCTGGAGGAACTGGCCGGCCGGGCCAAGGTCAGCCAGTCCACGCTCAGCCGGATCGAGAACGGGCAGCGCCGGCTGGCGCTCGACCAGCTCGTCACCCTCGCGCGGGCCCTGGACACCTCGCTGGACCAGCTCGTCGAGACCGCCACCGACGACGTCATCACCAGTCCGATGATCGACGCGGCCCACGGGCTGATGCGCTGGCCGATGAAGGCGTACCCGGGCATGAGCGTGCTGCGGCAGCGCATGACGAACCCGCCGCCCGACAACCCGGCCCGCATGCGCGCCCATCCGGGCCGCGAGTGGCTCGTGGTCCTGTCCGGCACCGCGGTCCTGCTGCTCGGCAACCGGCGCATCCGCGTGGAGGCCAACCAGTCCGCGGAGTTCCCCACGATGCTGCCGCACGCGATCGGCGCCGAGGGCGGGCCCTGCGAGATCCTGGGCATCTTCGACCGCGACGCGCGCCGCGGCCACCAGCGCGGTGAGGACGCCTGAGCCGGCACCCCCGGCCTCTTGCGCGTCCGGCAGCCCATCCGGCCCTCGTCTTGCGCACCCCGGGAACCGTGGTGCCGCGCCGGCGGCGTCCTCCTAGCGTGGCCGTATGACCCACGCTTCCCCGCACCAGGCACACCAGGCACACCAGGCGCACCAGGCCCGCACAGCAGACCCGGCGCAGCACGGCGCGCGTCCCCTTCCCCCGCACACCCCCGACTCCGACGGCCAGGCGGAGCTGCTCGACCTGGACGCGGAGGTGCTCGCCGAGCACACCGCGGCCATCACCGCGTGGCTGCCGGTCGACGTCGAGCCGCGGCACATCGTGGACCTGGGCTGCGGCACGGGGGCCGGCACCTTCGCCCTGCTCGCGCGCTTCCCCGCGGCGGAACTGACCGCCGTGGACGCCTCCGCGGGCCACCTGGAGCGGTTGCGGGAGAAGGCCGAGGCGCTCGGGGTCGCCGACCGGGTGCGCACGGTGGCGGCCGACCTCGACGGGGATTGGCCCGACCTCGGCCGGCCCGGGCTGGTGTGGGCGTCGGCGTCGCTGCACCACCTGGCCGACCCCGACCGCACGCTGCGCGCGGTCCGTGAACTGCTCGCGCCCGGCGGCCTGTTCGCCGTCGTCGAACTGGCCGGCTTCCCGCGCTTCCTGCCCGCCGACGCGCCGCGGGAGCGGCCCGGCCTGGAGGACCGCTGCCACGCCGCCCTCGCACGCCACCACGCCGAGCACGTGCCGCACCGCGGCGCCGACTGGGGCCCCAGGCTGGCCGCCGCCGGGTTCGCCGCCGCGGGCGAGCGGACGATCAGCGTGCGCGTCGACGCCTCCCGTGACGACGCCGTCGGCCGCTACGCGCTCAGCAGCCTTGAGCGTCTGCGCGCCGGCGCCGCCTCCGCGCTTCCCGCCGAGGACCTCAGCGCGCTCGACCGACTGCTCGACACCGGCGGCCCCTTCAGCATCCTGCGCCGCGACGACCTCGCGGTCCGCACCGAACGCACCGTATGGGCCGCCCGCCGCGCCTGACCCGGGGGGAGGTCCGCCGGCGGACGTGTTACCCGGACGTTAGGTCGCGGCGGGAACAGTGGACGGGCAACCAGCCCGCCTGCTGGAAGAAGCTGCCATGACGAGGACGAGTGGTGCGCTCAGCCGTCCGGACGGCCGGCACCGCGCCCGGGCCGTGCCGCCGCTGCGACGGCCGCTGCGAGGAACGTTGCGTCCCGGCACGGTGTACGGCGCGCCGCACGGCACGGCGTACGCGTCGGCCGCCCGCGCGCGGTCCCGGCGGGCGGCCGACTCCGCGGCCGGGCGCTGACCGGTGCGCACCGCGAGGGAAGGCGTCCTGGGCGCCAGGATCTCGATCGCGGCCCCGGACGCCGTCGACTTCGGCACCTTCCACCGCGCGACCGGGGCCGCCTTCGCCTTGCTGCACCGCGTCGAGGAGGCCATCTGCGCTCCCCGGCAGGGCAGTTCGGTCCGCCTGATCTGCGAGGGACTGCTCGGAGCCGCCGACCTCGACGGCCACCTCGGCGGGCGGGAGAACCACGAGGCGCGGGAGCTGTGCGAGACGCTGCGGGCCGTCGGGGAGCGCGCTTCAGCCGCCTGGGACGGCGGAGGCCGCGCCGGGCGCGGGGAGGACGGACGCGGCCAGGACGGGCGCGGTCAGAACGGGCGCGGGCGCGTACACACAGGACAGGACGGCGGAGTTCCGCGGTTCGATCCGCGCGAAGCGGTCAAGTGCTGGGCGGCGGAACGCGCGAGCGCGCTGCTGGCCGCCCGCGGGCTGCCCCGGCACGTCCTGAACGCGGGCGGCGACCTGCGGCTGCGATCCGATGCCGGCGCCGGCGCCGCCTGGCGGGTGCGGCTGGCCCACCCGCTCGTGACGGGCGGGTTGCTCGCCACGCTGGAGATCCGTGAAGGAGCGGTCGCCACCTGCCAGGCCGCCGAGCGCGCCGCCTCCGTCCGCGCGCCCGCGACCGGACCAGGTGCCAGCGGCCTCACCCAGGTCACCGTGACCGGCCCCGACCTGGCCCGGGCCGACCTCCATGCCGCGGCAGCGATGGCGCAGCCGACCACCGCGCGCGCCCGTGCCTGGCTCGACCGCCTCGCCGCCGCCACCCCGTACCAGGCGCTGAGCGTCGACACCCGGGGCCGTATCCACGCCACCTCCGGTCTGGCCGGCCTGATCCGCCTGGAAGGGGAGCCGGCGGCCGGGGAAAGCGGCCAGGGGACAGGATGAGGCCATGCGTATCCTGATAGTCGAGGACGAGCAGCGGCTGGCCGCCGTCATAGCCGAAGGGCTGCGTGACCAGGGCATGGCGGTGGACGTCAGCCACGACGGTGACGACGCGCTGACCAAGGTCGAGATCAACGGCGGCTACGACGTCCTCATCCTCGACCGCGACCTGCCCGGCCGGTCCGGCGACGAGGTCTGCGCGGAACTCGCGGGCCGGGCCGAACCGCCGATGATCCTCATGCTCACCGCGCTGTCGGGCATCGACGACCGCGTCGACGGGCTGGCCCTCGGCGCCGACGACTACCTGGGCAAGCCCTTCTCCTTCGCCGAACTCACGCTGCGCGTGCGGGCGTTGGGCCGGCGCAAGGGATCGCACGGAGTGACCCTGGTCTGCGGTGACCTGACGATGGACACGTTGCAGCGGACCGTGGTGCGCGGCGGCCGGCCGGTGCCCCTCACCGCCAAGGAGTTCACCGTGCTGCGGCTGCTGCTGGCCGCGGACGGGGCGGTGCTCAGCCATGAACAGCTCCTGGAGCGGGCCTGGGACGAGAACGCGGACCCGTTCACCAACACCGTACGGGTGACCGTCAACCGGCTCCGGCGCAAGCTCGGCCCGCCCGACCTGATCGAAACCCTCGTGGGCGCCGGCTACCGGATCGCCCGGTGACCGCGCCCGGCCCCACGGCCGGCCGGCTGCGTCGTACGGTGCGCCGGCTGCGTCGGCCGTCTTTGACCATTCGTACGCGCCTCACCCTCACCTACGCCGCCTTGTTCACGGTCGGCGGCAGCGCCCTGGTGCTGGCGATGACCACCGCGCTCTACCACGAGATCTTCCGCCCGCTGCCCGCCTCCGCGATACCCGGCAGCCTGGACCCCGACCACGACAACTTCGTCGGCCTGTCCGACCAGATCCGTGACGCGGCGGCGTCGCGCCTGCTGGTCATCGCGCTGCTGCTGCTGACGGTCGTCGTCGCGCTGTCCACCCTGGTGGGCTGGTGGGTCGCGGGCCGGCTGCTGCGGCCGATCGCCGAGATCACCGCCGCCGCGCGCAAGGCCACCGACGCGACCCTGCACGAACGGCTGCGCCTGTCCGGGCCGTCCGACGAACTCAGGGAACTCGGCGACACCTTCGACGAGATGCTCGAACGCCTCGACCGCGCCTTCGGCGCCCAACGCCGGTTCGTCGCCAACGCCAGCCATGAACTGCGCACACCGCTGGCGCTGACCCGGGCGGCCGTCGAGGTCACCCTCGCCAAACCCGTCGTCACCGAGGCGCAGTGGCGCACCATGGCGGCCGACGTCGCGGACGCCACCGGCAGCGCCCAGCGGCTGATCGCCGCGCTGCTGGTACTCGCCCGCTCCGAGCGCGGCGCCACCGACCTGGTCGAGGACGACCTCGCCGACGTCGCGGCGGAAGCGCTCGACCAGGTCGCCGGCCGGGTCCGGGTGCGGGGCCTGCGCCTGGAGACCGACCTCGTCTCCACCCCGCTGCTCGCGAACATCGCGCTGCTGGGCATCGCGGTCTCCAACCTCCTGGAGAACGCGGTCCGTTACAACAGCGCGGGTGGCCTGTTACGGGTCACCGCCGCCCCGACCGGCGACGGCGCGGCGCGGCTCACCGTGGTCAACGACGGGCCTGCCCTGCGACCGGACCACGTGGAGAAGCTGTTCGAGCCGTTCAACCGCGGCGACCGCACCCGGCGCCGCAGCGGCCCGCGCGACCTTCCGGACGGCACGGGCCTGGGCCTGTCCATCGTGCGGGCCGTCGCCCGCGCCCACAGCGGCAGTGCCACGGCGACGGCCCGCACGGAGGGCGGCCTGAGCGTCACCTTGCGACTTCCCGCGGACGCCGGCCGCGACACTCCGCCCTGACCGGCACGCCCCTTACGCGTGCTGGTCCTGGTGTGCGGGCTTCCGGTGGACGGGCTTGCCGTGCGACGGCTTCTTGTGCGGCGGTTCGTGGTGCGGGGGCCGCGGGTGCGGAGCGCTGCCGACGGTGATGGTGACGCTCGCGGGCCGGCTGGCGACCTGGTTGCCGTGCGGATCGGTCCCGGCGGCCACGGCCACGTTGGTGACCGGGCAGTCGCAGCCGTCCCCGCCCTTGCCCTTGGTCGTCCCCTCGGCCTTCCCGCATGCCTCGGCGTCGGCCTTGGTGATGGTGTAGCTGCCCTGGCAGGTGGTGCTCGCCCCGGGTGCCAGCGTGGTGGCGTCGCAGGTGATGCCGGTGACGCGGTCGTCGCTGACCAGCACGTCGTGGAGGTCCGTGCTGCCGGTGTTGGTGACGGTGTAGGTGTAGCGCACGGTGTCGCCGGCGGCGTAGGGGCCGGGGGTCGCCACGCGCTTCTTCAGGGTGAGGTGCGGTGCCCCGACCGGCAGCGTCTGCTGGGTCGGTGGGGAGGTCACCGTGCGGTCGTCCGAAGTGCCGCTCGCAGTGGCGGTGTTGGTGACGAAGCCGGCCGTTCCGTCGGCCGCGGTGATGGTGTAGCTGCCGTGGCAGGTGGTGCTGTCGTCAGGGCTCCCCGCGGGGGCGAGCGTGGTGGCGTCGCAGGTGACGCCGGTGATGTGGTCGTCGTCGACGCGGACCCCGGTCAGCCGCGTGCCGCCGGTGTTGCGTACGGCGTAGGAGAACTCGACCGTCTGGCCGACGGAGTACGGTCCGGGGGTCTGCGCCTTCTTCTCCACCACGACGCCGGGCGGCAGTTCGATCGGCACGTGCTCCGACGACGGCGGTGACGTGACCGTCTGGTCGTCGGAGGTGCCGCTGGCGGTGGCGGTGTTCTCGATGGAGCCGTGCGCCACGTCCGCGGCGGTGACCGTGTATGTCGCGGTGCAGGTCGTCGTCTCGCCGGGCGCGAGCGTCGTGGTCGGGCACGACACGGGACCCGTCTTCGGGTCGTCGACGGTGAGGCCGGTGAGGTCCGTCCCGCCGGAGTTGGTGACCACGAAGTCGTAGGGGACCCGCGTGCCGGCCACCAGGTCGCCGGGCAGCGGCTGCCGCACCTGCTTGACCAGGTCGAGCCGGGGCAGCGGCTGATCGCTGCTGACGGCCACGTTCCGGATGAGGTGGACGTCGGTGAACAGACCGGTGGAGGCCGCGAACCCGAACTTGTACGTGGCGGGCAGCGGTTGCGGTGCGGGGGTGCTCAGCACCTGGTGGGGGCCGGTGCCGTCGTTGAAGTCCACCGAGACGTCCACCACCGGGTCGGGCGCCGGGGTGATCTGCACGTGGACCCGGCGGCGCGACGGTTCGAGCGCGGTCTCGGCCTGGACCGGGGTGGCGCCCGCCGGCAGCTCGGTCAGGGGCCCTTGCAACCGCCCGGGAAGGGTCGAGGGCCAGGGCCCGGTGGTGCTGAAGTTGTTCGTGGTGGCGGTCAGGAAGCAGTAGCCCTCGGTGCCGTCGCCGGGGCCGCGCAGCGTGACCATGTTGGCCCCGGGGGCCGGCACGCGGAACTGGGTCCCGGCGGGGGACCGGTCGGCGCAGCCGTTCCCGCGGTGCTCCCAGTCACCGAAGTAGTTGCCGAGGACGTCGAGGCCGACGCCGAGGTAGCCGCCGTCCACGCCGGGCAGGAAGGTGGCGGCGGGGTCGTCGTCGGGGAGCTTCTGGGCGTAGCCGAGACTGCCGCCGAAGGCCCCGGGGTGGGTCAGCGCGCGGTCGCCGTCGACCAGGAAGAACGAGATGCCGTCGGCGGGGGTGGCCGGGGTGGTGCTGCCGTACTGCCACTGGTCGAAGGTGACGTCGAGACCCTGCGTGGCGGGCAGCGCGTGGTTGTAGAGGACCGCTCCTGACTGGTCGTTGGACGCGTCGGTGAGCCGCAGGTAGCCGTGCGGCGCCCCGTCGGCCGGCGGCACCGGCCCGGTCCCGTCCGGGCAGCCACCCAGCGGATGGTCCCCCGGGCCCGGCGCCGGCGCGGCGGCGGCCCCGGTCAGGCAGGCCGACCCCACACCGGTGAAGTCCGGCGCGGTGGCCTGGGTGAACGTCTCGCCGATCAGGGGCGTGCCGCCGGCGCGGGGCTGGGCGTGGGCGCTGGTGTCCAGCGACAGGGCCGCCCCGGCGCCGAGCGCGAGGGTCAGCGCGGCCGCGGTGACCCTCGCGGTCCCGACCCGGGGCAGGCCGAACCGCCATGGCTTCAATCGTCTCGTCATACCTTCACGTATCGACCGTTCGCCGGGAGTCCGACCCCGGTCGGCCCGCCGGGTACGCCGGACGGCTGCGCGATGATCCCCACCTGGCGGCGGGCGTGGCACGGTGGAGGGATGTGCGGAAGGTATGTCGCGGCCAGGGCCGCGCAGGATCTCGCGACCGCGTTCGCCGCCCAGGTGCAGGTCAGGGAGGGGGAGCAGGCGCCGGCGGTGAGCTGGAACGTGGCCCCGACCGACCAGGTGTGGGGCGTGGTGGAACGCAGGGGCGAGGAGTCCGCCGAGCCGGTCCGGCAGCTGCGCCCGCTGCGCTGGGGGCTGGTGCCGTCCTGGGCGAAGTCGCCGTCCTCGGGGGCGAAGCTGATCAACGCGCGGGCCGAGAGCGTCCACGAGAAGCCCGCCTTCCGCAAGGCGTTCGCCACCCGGCGCTGCCTGCTCCCCGCCGACGGCTACTACGAATGGGAGACCGTCCCGGCGACCGAGCACAGGAAGGCGGCGAAGAAGCCGTACTACCTGCACCCGGCCGACGGTTCGCTGCTGGCGATGGCCGGCCTCTACGAGTTCTGGCGGGACCGGTCGCTGCCGGAGGACGAGCGGGAGTGGATCGTCTCCTGCACGATCATCACCACCGACGCGACCGACTCCTCCGGCCGGGTCCACCCCCGGATGCCCCTCACGATCGCCCCCGAGCACTACGCCGAGTGGCTCGACCCGGACCAGCACGCCCCGGACGACCTGCGCGCCCTCCTGGCGCTCCCGTCCGACGGCGACCTGGACCTGCGCCCGGTCCCGCCCACCGTCAACAGCGTCCGCAACGACGGGCCCGAACTGATCGCCGAGGCACGCTGAGGGCATGAGCACGGGCCGGGGCAGGTCGGCCGGGCCGGGCGGGCGGTTCAGGTGGTGGACGGCGCCGGGCCGAAGGGCTGGACGTCGCCGCGGCAGTGGGTGACCTTCGGGGCGCGGGCCAGCGGCCTGAGCAGGTAGCCGAACGCCGTGTCGTCCACGCAGGCCGACGTCCCCAATGCCTCGTGGCCCCAGCTGTCGCTGGAGACCAGCCGGCTGTTGGGCAGCAGCCCGGCCACCTTCACCGCGCTGTCGTAACTGGTCACCGGGTCCCACAGGTCGCCGATCACCAGCACGGGCGCGGCGGTGCGCCGGTCGAACGGGCCCCGGTAGACGGCCTCGTCCTGCGCGGGCCAGGTGCTGCCCGCGCACTGCACGCTCAGCCAGGCGTAGTACGCCCCGAAGTACGGGGCGTCACGGTCCGCCGCCGCGGCGGCGGCCGGCCACGACGCGGCGCGCGCGGCGTGCGGACCGTCCGCGCACACCTTCCCGGAGAAGGCTTCGAGCCGGTTGTCGTAGCCCGCCGCGGGCTGCGCGGCGGGGTGGCGCGCGAGGAAGCGCCGGACCACGGCGGCGCGATCGGCGCCCGCGCCGCCGGGCGCGGTGAGCCGCGCCAGGTCGGTCAGGTCGGCGAACAGGCCGACGTACCCGTCCGGGTCGTGCAGCCACTGCTCCGTGTCGCGCACCAGGTTCGCGTACGTGTAGGTGGTCGTGGTGACGCCGGGCGCGGCGAGGCGCAGCGGGTGGGCCCGCAGCCGGTCGGCCAGCCGGCCGAACCGGGCCTGGGGGTCCGCGTCGGCGAAGGAGCAGACGGACGGCCCGGCCCGCCCGCAGCGGTCGAGCAGTTCGTGCAGCGCGCGGTAGCCGGCGGCGGCGGAGCCCATCCGGTCGAAGACCGGCTGATCCGCGCCGGCCGCTGTGCCGGCGATCGCCTGCGGGTCGACGATGCCGTCGAGCGCGATCGCCCGGACCCGGTCCGGGAACATGTTCGCGTAGACCTGCCCGAGGTAGGACCCGAAGGACTCGCCGAGGTAGGTCAGCTTGCTGTCGCCCACGGCCCGCCGCAGCACGTCCATGTCGCGGGCGTCCTGGGTGGTGGACATCGCCGAGGCGACCTGCCGGCCGGTGGTCGCGCAGGCCCGGCCGAACGTCTCGGCGGCGCCGACCCAGGAGCGCTGCTCGGCCGCCGTCACGGGAAAGGGGGCGGAGGTGAGCGGGCCCAGCGCGCGGGCCTGCCGCGCCGCCGTGCCGAAGCACCGGATCTGCCGGCTGCCGCCGACCCCGCGGGGGTCCACCCCGACGATGTCGAACCGGTCGAGGATCGGCTGGCTCACGCCCTGCGGCAGCAACGCGGCGAAGTCCCTGGCCGAGTCGCCGGGCCCGCCGGGGTTGACGAAGAGCGTGCCCAGGCGGTGCGCGGGGTCCTTCGCCCCGACCCGCAGCAGCGCCACGTCGATGGTCGCGCCGAGCGGCTTGCCGTAGTCCAGCGGGAGCCGGGCGGTCGCGCACGCGTCGGTCTTGCGGCAGGCCGTCCAGCGCAGGACAGGCGTGGGCACGCGGTCCACCAGGCGGGCCTCGGCGCCGTCGGTACGGGCCGAGGACGGGGTCGAGGCCGGGGTCGAGGCCGTGACCGGTGCGGCCGCCCGTACCGCCCGCGCCGGTCCGGGTATCCAGGCCAGGCCGGCCAGGGCGAGCAGGGCCGCCGCCACCGCGAAGGCCACGACGAAGGGTGTACGGCGCCGGCCGTGCCGGGTCCTGGGCCGCCGCGGCATGCCCGGGAAGTGAGGTCTCGCTGTCATGCGGACCACCGTCGCGTACCGGCGGGACCCCGGTCACCGGAGCAGGCCGGAGGGTCCGGGGTGTGGCTGGCCCCACCCCCCGCCCGGTCAGGCCCTGAGGTAGGCGAGGACCGCGAGCACCCGCCGGTGCCGGGCGTCGTCGGGCGGCAGCCCGAGCTTGGTGAAGACGTTGCCGATGTGCTTCTCGACCGCGCTGGCGGAGACCACCAGCCGCCGGGCGATGGCCGCGTTGGAGTGGCCCTCCGCGATCAGCGCCAGGATCTCCCGTTCGCGGGCGGTCAGCCGCGCGAGGGCGCTCTCGCGGCGCCGCCCGGTCAGCAACTGCGCGACGACCTGCGGATCGAGGACCGTCGCACCGCGGGCGACCCGGGCCAGTCCGTCCAGGAACTCCTCGACCCGGGCGACCCGGTCCTTCAGGAGGTAGCCGACCGCGCCGGCGCCGTCCGCCAGCAGGTCGGCGGCGTAGGACGCCTCCACGTACTGGCTGAGCACCAGCATGGGGGCGCCGGGCAGTTGCGAGCGGGCGGTGATCGCCGCGCGCAGGCCCTCGTCGGTGTGGGTGGGCGGCATCCGCACGTCGACGACCGAGACGTCGGGGCGGTGCCGCAGCACGGCCTCGACCAGGGCGGGGCCGTCGCCGACCGCGGCCACCACCTCGTGGCCGTCCTCGGCGAGCAGGCGGACCAGGCCCTCGCGCAGCAGCACCGCGTCGTCGGCCACCACGATCCGCAGCGGGTCGCGGGCGGCGCCTTCCAGCGGCGGTACGGGCGCCGTCCCGTACGGGGTCAGCACGGCAACTCCGCGGTGATCGTGGTCGGGCCGCCCTCGGGGCTGCTGATCCGCAGCCGGCCGCCGACCGCGTGCAACCGGTCGTCCAGTCCCCGCAACCCGTGCCCCTTGTCCAGTGCCGCGCCACCCGCTCCGTCGTCCGTCACCCGGACCCGCAGGACGCCCGCAGCGTAGCGCAGCCCGACCGTGCACCGGCCGGCGCGGCTGTGCTTGGCCACGTTGGTCAGCGCCTCGGCGACGACGAAGTACGCGGCCGTCTCGACGGCGGCGTCCAGCCGGCGCTCCAGCGGTTCGGCGTCGATCTCGACCGGGACGGTGGAGCGCGCGGCCAGCGCGGTGAGCGCCTCGCGCAGGCCGCGGTCGACGAGGATCGGCGGGGCGATGCCGCGCGAGAGGCCGCGCAGCTCCTCCAGCGCCTCCTGGGTCTGGACGATCGCGTCGGCCAGCGCCGCCCTGACCGCCTCCGGCCGGCTGTCGAGGTGGCGCTGGGCGCGGCCCAACTCCATTGCCAGCAGCACCAGTCGCTGCTGCGGCCCGTCGTGGATGTCGCGTTCGAGCCGGCGCAGCGCGCTCGCCTCGGCCGTCACCGCGGCGACGGTCTGGGCGCGCGCGGTGTCGCGTTCCTGCTCCAGCCCGCTGATCCGGCGGCGCACCGCGGTCGCGCCGGACAGCAGCGACCGCCCGAGCCCGGTCTGGGCGGCGACGCACGCCCGCGTCACCAGCGGCAGGGTGACCAGCACCAGGACGCCGAGCGCGGTCCCGAACGCGGCCCGCTCGGCCGGTGACGCCAGTCCCAGGCTCAACGCGACATGCGAGCGGTCGCTGCCCGCGTACAGGGACATGGGCCGCATGTGCCGCGACCCGGAGGGCGCGTACTGGTAGCGCAGCGCGGCCGTGGAGCCGCTGACGCCGACGAACCACCACAGTGCCGTGACGGCCGCGGTGACCAGGGCGAGGGGGAGTACGACCACCGGGTGCGCCACCTCCAGCCACAGCCCCGGGTCGGCCCCGGCGACCGTCTCCCTCGGCCCGGCCCCCTCCGGACGGAACTTCCTCGGCCCGGACACCTTCGGACCCGCGCCCGGGCGCCGCGCCCCGGCGGGGAGGGGGCGGACCGCGGCGATCCGCCACCGTTCCACGTCGGCGAACCACCGCACCGGTGCCAGTGCCCACGCCGGGACCCGCGGCCCGCCCGGCAGCAGCGCACCGGCCGCCCGGACACCCAGGCCGCCGAGCACCAGCAGCAGGCCCGCCGCGGCGGCCACGGGCGCGGTGAGCAGGTACGACGACTCCAGGAGCGCGCGGCGCCCGGTACGCAGGAGATACCGGCCGCCCGGCCGCCACCAGCCCCGAACCGCAGCGGGGAACGACTCGGTCATGGCCGCAGCCTAACCAAGCGTGCCGCCGGCCGGTCCGCCCACGGGGCCGCGGCCGCGGCGCTGACCAGGCGGCTCACGCAGCTCACACGGCTCACGCGGCCCGGGCGGCAGCCGGGGCAGCCGGCCGGCTTCGGCTCGGTCGGCCGCGGCTCAGCCGGTTTTGACGAGTACCGCCTGGAGGAGCCGGGCCCGGTCCTGCTCCAGGTTGCCGAGATACGTCTCCAGCTTCCGCTCGAAGTCCGGGACGTACACCTGCAGCCCGAGCGCGGGCAGCGGCTCGGCCAGGAGCGCGCGCGTGAACGCCGCCGAGTCCGCCGTCAGGTCGTTCCACGCGCGGACCTCGAACCCGGCCGCCCGCAGGATCTGCCGCAGGACCTCCGGGGTCACCAGGTGGCTCAGTTCCGGGCGCTCGGCCCACATCACGGGGAAGCGCAGCGGCCGGACGGGGCCGGCCACCACGTCCCACAGCGCCAGCCGGCCGCCCGGCGCCAGGACCCGGGACGCCTCGGCGTACAGCCGCGCCTTGTCGGCGATGTTCATCTGGACGTGCTGGCTGACGACGACGTCGAACGCGCCGTCGGGGAACGGCAGGTCGAGCACGTCGCCCTCGCGGACGTCGATCAGGTCGCCCAGGCCCGTCCGCGCGTTGAGCCGGCGGGCGGTGTCGCAGTACTCGGGGGTGAGGTCCACGGTCGCCACCGGGCAGCCGACCTGCCCCGCGAGGTGGCGCGCGGTGCCGCCCACGCCGCTGCCCGCGTCGAGCACCCGGTCCCCGGCGGTCACCTCCGCGAGCCGGACCAGGGAGTCGGTCGCGAGGCGGCCGAGGAGGTGGAACTCCTCCAGGAAGTCGAGGTCGGACGGGCTCAGGGAGCCGCCGGGCGGGTGTCCGGCGGCCAGGAGCGCGCGTTCGATCCGGTCCCACGTGCTGCCGGTGGCATAGGGCATGTCGGTGGTCATCCGCGGTGTCCTCGGTGGTCGGCGGGCGGGGACGGGACGGGCAGGACGTCCCGCCCTGACGATACGTCAGGAGGTCGGCCCGGGTGGTGGATTGGGGCATCGGGGCGACCGCACCGGGCGGGCGGGGTGCGGGGCGTCGCCCACCGCCGCGCGGCCGGGCTCGCGGGTGGTGCGGGGCGCGGCGGTGGTCGCGGCTGGCGTTATGCAGGTGAATACCTGCATAATGGGAGGGTGAGCTTCCCGAGAGCGATGGACGCGGTGTTCAAAGCACTGGCCGACCCGACCCGGCGCCTGCTGCTGGACCGGCTGCGCGAGCAGAACGGCCAGACGCTGGGCGAGCTGTGCGAGCGGCTGGACATGGCACGCCAGTCGGCGACGCAGCACCTCGACGTCCTGGTCCGGGCCGGCCTCGTGACCGTCGTACGACGCGGACGGGAGCGGCTGCACTACCTGGACCCGACGCCGATCCACGAGATCGAGGAGCGCTGGATCTCGGGGTTCGACCGGCCCCGCCTGCAAGCGATCAGCGCCATCAGGAACCGAGCAGAGGAGTACGCCATGAACGACGCACCCACGACCGTGCCGACCTACGTCTACGTCACCTACATCCGCGCGAGCGCGGAGCACGTGTGGCGGGCCCTGACGGACGCGGACCTCACGGCGCGCTACTGGGGGCACGCCAACGTCTCGGACTGGCAGCCCGGCTCGCCCTGGGAGCACCGGCGGACCGACGGATCAGGCGCCGTCGACGTCGTCGGCAAGGTGATCGAGGCGGAGCCCCCGACCCGCCTGGTCATCACCTTCGAGGACCTCCCCGACGCCCGGACCACCAGGGAGCCCTCGGTCGTCACCTTCCTCGTCGAGCCGCACGAGGACATCGTCCGCCTCACCGTGACCCACGAGAATCTGCCCGACGAGGACATGCGCAAGGGGATCTCGCAGGGCTGGCCGGCCGTGCTGGCGAACCTCAAGTCGCTGCTCGAAACCGGCGACGTGCTGCCGCAGGCCCCCTGGGAGATGTCCTCCGGCGGACACGCCTGACCCGGCCCGCACCGACCGACCGCCCGCCCGCACCGACCGAAGGAAGCGGACATGATGGACACCACCCCGCTGCGGGACGCCTACCGCGCCCTGCTGGACGCGGCCGCCACCGTGGCCGATGCCGCCACCGTGGCCGATGCCGATGCCGATGCCGATGCCGATGCCGATGCTGACGCCGGTTCCGTGCCGCCGGCCGGCGAGTGGAACGCCGACCAGATCCTCGCGCACGTCACCCTCGTCAACGCCGTGACCCTCGCCGCCGTCGCCCTGGTCGCCGCCGGGTCGAGCGCGACCTACGACAACCGCGTCGCGCTCGACCCCTGGACCCTCGCGCGCACCATCGCGCGCGCCGGCGGCAACGCGGGGCTGCGGGACCGCGTCCGCCACCAAGCGGACGCCCTGTGCGCGCTCGCCGGTCCCGCCCTCGGCGAGGCCGAACTCGACACGCCGGTCCCCACGTTGCTGCTGTCCAACGGCGAGCTCCTGGTCGACCGGCCGATGCCGCTCAGGGACCTCGTCACGGGCCTGGCGGAAGCGGAACTGCCCGGCCACACCGCACAGCTCCTGGCGCTGCTGCCGCGGTCGCGCCGCGAGCCCGATTGTTCGATGATGAACTAGAGGCGTACGGAACGAGGGGAGTGCGGAAGCGGAGGCACCGGGCAGCGCGACCGGACGAGGTGAACGCTCATGGGCGCAGACCATCGGGTCCTCGTCGGCTATGCGTCGAAGAACGGATCGACCGCGCAGATCGCGGAGTGGATCGGCGCGCGGCTGCGGGAGCGCGGCCTGGAGGTCGAGGTGCGGGCCGCCCGGGGAACGCTCGACTGCTCGTACTACACCGCCGTCGTCCTCGGCTCGGGACTGTACGAAAGGCGCTGGCTGCGCGACGCCGTCCGCTTCGTCCGGCGGCATCGGCACGAGCTGCTGAGGGTTCCGGTGTGGCTGTTCAGCAGCGGTCCGCTGGACGGGGCCGCCGGGGCGCGGGCGATCCCGCCGGTCGAGCGGGTGGCCCGGCTCGCCGAGCGGGTCGACAGCGCGGAGCACGTCACCTTCGGCGGCCGGCTCGCGGAGGGGGCCGGCGGTCTCGTGGCCCGCCAGCTCCTGGCCCAGGGCAAGGGCGGGGACTTCCGCGACCGCGACCGGATCGTGCGCTGGGCCGACCACATCGCCGACGAGCTGCTCGCCGGGGCCGACACCCCGCCCGCGCGGGTGTAGCGCCCTGCGGGTGGAGCGCCGCGACCACGCGACGCGCCCTGCCCGGGTTCCGGGCGGGGGCGGGTCGCGTGGTGCGCGATGCCGGGGCGGGCCGGCCCTGGGTGCCACCGGTTCGCGCGGCCGACGCTGATGGCGCGTCAGTTCCGATGCGTCAGTCGACCGTGACGTTCACCGTCGGAGAGTGGACGTTCCCGGAGGTCACCAGTGCTCCTGAGACGGCGACTTTGTGATCGCCTTCACCAACGTCACACGCGCGATGTCCGCCCGCGTCCCAGGCCGGGCGGCAACCGCCCCACCAGCGCCTCACATATCGCATAGTGGCAGGTGGCGGCATATGCCGGAGCCGAGGATCTTTACCCTCGTTACCCGTCTCCAGGGATCATGCTCCGTCGATGGTCCGGCCCGGCATCGGCTCGGCGAGCGCGATCCGCCCGGCCGGTGCGCGGAAGGGGTCGGCGAAGTACTGCGTCTCGTGCACCACCTGCCGGCCGGCGAACTGCATGACGCTCACCGTGTACGACGGCACACCGTCGTAGGTGATGGTGCACTCGCTCACCCACAACTCGGCGTGGCCGGTGATCCGTCGGACGGTGAAGTGCCGGTCGGCCGGGTGCCCGCCGCGTTGCGCCGCGATCGTCGCGCGGCCCCGGAACCGCTCACCCGACTGCGGGTAGTCGAGGATCGCGTCGGTGGCGTAGAGGGCGTGCTCGGCTTCGATGTCGCCGCGCTCCGAGGCGCGCCAGTGCTCCTCGATCGCCGCCCTGATCAGGGAGTCGGCATCCATGGCACCACCTTTCCGGGGTGCTGCCAGGCTAGGCGCTCCCGGCCGCGTCAGGTGCGGCGGCGGGCGGGGGCGGGGCGGGGGAGTCCTTCTTTCGGCCCCTACGCTCCGGGGCTCGCGTCGGCGTGCGGGGTCCAACCGGTCGCGGTGGCCCAGGACTCGGCGACCGCGATGACGAGGTCGACCACGGGGTCCTTGACGTCGGCGTAGGTGCCGACGTCGTTCACGGTGCCGGCGAGCACGCTCTTGAAGCGGGCATAGCCGGGGACCGCCTCCGGGTGGGCCCGGAACCAGTCGCGGAACAGCAGGGCGAGCCGCTCGTTGGGGGCTCCGAAGAGGCGGACGTGCAGATTGACGTCCTCGCCCGCGGTGCCGCGCCGTGACCACTGCCGCTTCGTCCAGCGCTCCCGGTCGTCGTCGAGCCCGGCGGGAACGTGGTCGTGCTGGTAGGGGGACCGCTGGAAACCCCGGTCGGCCAGGGGCCGGTCGAACGCGCGCTCCGCCGCCCGCAGATCGTCGACGGTGACTTGCAGGTCGAAGACCGGTTTGGCGGCCATGCCGGGGATCGCTGTGCTGCCGATGTGCTCGGCGTACCGCGCCGACGGCCCGAGCACAGTACGCAGTTCGTCGGCGAGGGCGAGTCCCCGCGCCTGCCAGCTGGGGTCGGGTTCGACCACGATCGGGGCGAGCGTCACGTCTTCGGGCATGCGACCCAGTGTAGGGAGGGCGGCCGGCGGCCCTTCACGAAGCGGCCGCGCTGTCGCTGTCGGCGACCTGCCCGGGCTGCCCGGGCTGCGCGACCTGTTCGGGCTGCCCAGGCTGCGCGACCTGTTCAGGCTGCCCGGGCTGCGCGGGCGAGGAGGCCACGACGCCCTGCGGCGGGGTGACGGCCGCGGTGATCGCCGCGGCGATACCGAGGAGGACGGCGACGGAGGTGAGCGCCCGCAGGATGGTGATGTGGTCGGCGAGCAGACCGATCGAGGGCGGGCCCGCGAGGAACGCGCAGTAGCCGATGGACGCGATGACACTGACCCGGCCGGCGGCGTACTGCGGCTCGTCGGCCCCCGCGCTCATGCCGACCGGAAAGCCCAGCGAGACACCGAGTCCCCACAGCACCGCGCCGACGAACGCCAGCGGCGTGGCGGGGGCGAACACGAACAGCACCGTGCCCGCGATGCCGAGCACGGCCAGCACGCGGATGACGGGCACCCGGCCGTGGCGGTCGAGCAGCGTGGGCCCGAACCAGCGGCCGAGCGTCATCGTGGACAGGAACGCGGCGAACGCGAGGGTGCCGACCAGCGCCGAGGTGCCGTAGCCGTCGATGGTGGCGATCCCGATCCAGTCGTTCCCGGTGCCCTCGGCGAAGGCGAAGGCGAGCACGAAGACGCCGATCAGCAGCGTACGGGGTTCGCGCCATGCCGCCAGGGCGCTGCGCGCGGCGGGGGCGGGCTCGCCGGAGGGCGCTCCGGACGGCACGTCGGACGGCTCCTCGACCGGGGAACGGTCGGACACGAAGCCGCGGGTCCCCCAGGGGACGGCCACCGCGACGGCCGCCGCGGCCAGCAACAGGTGTGCGGTGACCGGCACATGGAGGGCGACCATCCCCGCGCCGATCAGCGCGCCCGCGACCGTACCGAGGCTGTAGCCGGCGTGGAAGCGGGACATGATCGACCGCCCGAGGTGCCTCTCGACCAGCGCCCCGTGCACGTTCATCGCCACGTCCCACGCGCCGGTGGCGAAACCGAGCAGGAACAGCCCGGCCACCACCGGGATCGGGCCGCTGGGGTACCCGACGGCGACGGTGGCCAGACCCGCGGACAGCAGCACCGACATGCCTGCGACCGTGCGCCTGGTGCCGATGCGGTGGATGACCGGCCCGGCCATCGGCAGCGCGATCAGCGAGCCCGCGGCGATGGCGAGCAGCACGAGGCCGAGCCGCGCGGGGGAGAGGTGGAGGTGGTCGCGGACCTGCGGAATCCGCGAGGCCCAACTCGCGAAGGCGAGACCGCAACCGGTGAAGGCGATGTACGTGCCACGGACGGCACCGCGTATCTGCGCGGGCGAGGGCACGGCGAGGGCGGGAGTGGACGGCATGGGTGGCGGCTCCGTTGCGGATGGTGGTCGGGCCGCCGCGGTTCCCCTGCTGGCCGGCAGGCCAACCGTAGCAGCCGGCGGCGGGGACCTGGCCGGGTTCTGACGTGCGGAAAACGGCGCCGAGGTCGGGATTCCGGCCCCCGGGTGCGCGCTCTCCCGTCCGCTAGGTCCGCTGGATGCGCGGGGCCCTGGTACGCAACCGGTCGATCTCGCCGCGCACATGGTCCACGTGCGGCCGGGCCCGCGCCCGCAGCGTCGGGCTCCACCGCTCCTCGGCGTACGTGCGGTCGAGGTAGAGCTGCCGGGCGTGTTCGAGGACGGGGCGGTGTTCGGGCGGGAGGCGCGCCAGCGCCCAGTCGGCGGCGGCGTCCTTCGACCTGATCTCGCCGGTGCCGAGCGTGGTCCGGATACGGGCGAAGGTCAGCAGCACGTTGCGGGTGTCGGCCGCCAAGTCCTCGATCAGGCCGGGGATGCCGGCCACGCTCGCCCGGACCAGGTCGGCGTGCGGGACCGGGTCGAGGACCCGCGCGGGGTGCGGACCGGTGAGGGCACGGCCGCCGGCGAGCGCCATGCTGATCAGCAGCGCGAGATCGGGCATCGGCTCCGGGCCGGGCACCTGCCCGGCCACGTACGCGGCGCGCAGCCACTCGCCGTACTGGAAGTCGCAGGTCGGCGCGGGGCGCCACGGGGTGACCTCGGAGTGGACGACCACGGTGAGTTCGACCGGGCGGGCGCCGTTCGGGGACCCGGAGATCCCGAGCAGGCCGTCGAGCAGCGCCCGCCGCTCCGGGTCGGACATCCGCCGCCGGGAGACGACCAGCACGTCCACGTCGCTGGCCGGGCGGAGACCGCCGAGGGTGGCGGAACCGTGCGGGTAGCTGCCGACGACGGCCGGGCCCAGCACGTGCCCGACCAGCGCCACGATCTCCTTCGTCTGGTCCACTCCACCAGTCTCCCCGCTGACCCGGCCCGATCACACAGGATCAACGGTCCGCCGGTGGGTCTCCGCCGGCCGTCGCCGGCTCCAGGCGTCCAGCGGGCGGAGCACGTGCTGCGGCGGCGTCGGACGCGCCGCGGGCTCGCGGGCCCGCGGCGCGTCAGGAGACGGCCGTGTGGAGGGCCTCGGCGAGTTCGGTGGCGGCGGACAGCATGGGCCAGTGCCCGGTGGAAATGTCGACTCGTCGCCACGGCGGCTGGTCGAGGAACGCCAGCATCGGCACCCCGGCTTCCAGCAGCGTCCTGAAGTCGTCGCAGGCGACCAGGACACGATCCACCCCGGGGCCGACGGCGACGGAACCGGTGAGCCGCTGCTCGTAGGTGCCGAACGGCTGGGGAACCGCCTGCGCGCGCATGAGGTGGCGCTGCTCCTCGCCGAGTCCGTCCAGGCTGCCGAACGAGCCGAGGGCCTCGAAGCGCGGCAGCGGCAGTCGCCACCCCTCCCCGTGGTCGGCGACCTCTTTGCCCAACTGTTCGGCCACCTGCGGCGGCACGAGGTCGAGCATGCGCATGCCCTCGGCGAGCGGGGCGCTGTCGAGGTGGACCAGACGCTCCAGCCGCGATCCCAGGCGCCCGGCGGCCCCGGTGACGGGCGCAGCGGCGTAACTGTGCGCCACCAGGGTGACATCGTGCAGGCCGTGCTGGTCGACGGCCGCGACGATGTCGTCGATGTGGGTGTCCAGGTTCGTCTCCGGAGTCGCCTCGCCGACGCGTTCGCCGAGTCCCGTCAGCGTCACCGGCAGCACCGTGTGGCCCCGCTCGCGCAGCGCGCGGGTGGTGCCCTCCCAGGCCCAGGCGCCCAGCCAGGCGCCGGGGACGAGTACGAAGGTAGCCATGGGTCTTCTCCCGTTCGAGGTGGTGGAATCCGTGGTGGTGGACGGAGCGTAGGGTCGATGCAGGACAGTTCCCGCCCTGCTTTTGCGAGTGATCCATGTCTCACCCTCTGACGCGTGTGCTCGCCCTGCTCGAACTCCTCCAGGCCCACCCGGGACTCACCGGCCCCCAACTCGCGGAGCGGCTGGGCGCCGACGTCCGCACCGTGCGCCGATATGCGGCGCACCTGCGGGAGTTGGGCATTCCGGTGGAGTCCGATCGCGGCCGTTACGGTGGCTACCGGCTGGCCCGCGGCTACCGGATGCCG
Source organism: Streptomyces sp. NPDC088194 (assembly GCF_040702025.1). Taxonomy (NCBI): domain Bacteria; kingdom Bacillati; phylum Actinomycetota; class Actinomycetes; order Kitasatosporales; family Streptomycetaceae; genus Streptomyces; species Streptomyces sp. NPDC088194. The sequence continues at coordinate 55,457 of NZ_JBFBIV010000050.1, forward strand.
CCTCTGGTGCTCACCAATGACGAGGCCCTCGCGGTCGTCCTGGGCCTGCTCGCGGGAGAACGGCCGGGCATGAGCGGCACCGCCCCCGCCGGCGCCGGCGCTCTGGCCAAGATCGAGCGGGTACTGCCGCAGACGGTGCGGGAACCGCTCGCCGCCATGCGCGACGCCCTGTCGTTCACCGCCGGCACCGTCACCGCGCAACTCCCCGCGACCGGCGTCCTGCTGACCCTGGCTCAGGCTTCCCGCTCCCGCCACGGCGTCGCCCTGCGCTACCGGTCCTGGCGCCAGGAACACAGCGAACGCGTCCTCGACCCCTACGGCGTGGTCTTCCACGACGCGCGCTGGTACGTCATCGGCCATGACCACCTCCGCGGCGCCCTGCGCACCTTCCGGATCGACCGGATCGCCTCCGTCACACCCCGAGACGCGACCTTCACCCTGCCCGCGGGCTTCGACCCGGTCGCCCACCTCACCGCGACCCTTGCGCAGGCGCCCTACCGCTGGCAGGTCGAAGTCCTCGTCGACGGCCCCCTCGGTGAGCTCGCGCGGCGGCTGCCGAACGGCACCGCCACTCTCACGCCCCGGCCCGACGGTGTCCTGATGCGGGCCCGGGCGGACCGCCTCGACGGCATGGCCCGGCTCCTCGCCTCCCTGGAATGGCCCTTCACCGTCCACAGTCCGGACGAACTACGCCAATCCCTCCGGGACCTGGCACGTCAGCTCACCGCGGCCGCCGACCGGCCGCCGGAGTTCCCGTCGCACCGCTGCGGCGCCCCGTGACCTCAGAGGCTCGGGAGCCGTGCCATCCAGGCGTCGAAGAGATCCACGTCGTAGTGGGCGCGCCGCACCAGCGGGTGGGTCCGTTCCGGCCAGTGCCGGATCACGCGCCCGGGGTCGGTGGCCTCCAGCGCGGCGTACCACTCCGCGAGGGGGCCGGCCAGCCGGAGATGCGACTCGAAGTGGCGACGGCGCCGGGTGGTGTCGCCGGCCCGGCGCTCCCGCAGCGCGGCCTCGGAGGGCACGACACACGCGACGAGGTCGGCGGCGCCGAGGCGGCGCCGGGTGATCGCCTTCCGCGTCAGGCGCAGTTGGTGTGCGAACGCGTCCGCCGCCGAGCTCTGTCCGGCGCGCGCCAGGGTCCAGGCGTAGTGCAGCTTCAACGGGTCCGTGTCGCACACGGCGAGACCGTGCGCGGCCTGCGTGCGCAGCGCGCGGGCCCAGCGTGCCTCGTTCTGCCGGACCCAGAAGGCGCTCTGCTCCTCAAGGCTCGCCGTCGCGTCCGGTGTGGCGTGGCCTGGGTGCTCGCCGACCACCAGCGCCGGCCGGAACGCGCCGGCGTGGGTGCTCTTGCCCGCGGCGCTCGGCCCTTCGACGACGGTGATCACCTCGGCACCGTCTCACAGGGTCGCGGTCGGGGCCGGGGGCGGGGCCGTGGTGGCGCGGGGGGTGAGGTGGGTGGGGAGGATGGTGGTCTCGGGGACTTCGTGGCCCTGGAGTTTGGACATCAGGAGGTCGACCGCGCGGGCGCCGACCTGGGCGGTGGGGATGGAGACGGACGTGATCGGGGTCGCGGCCGGTTCGGCGATCTCGTCGGGGCAGATCGCGGCGACCGAGATGTCCTGCGGGATGCGCAGCCCGAGTGCGGTGAGCGCGTCGATGAGCGGGTGCACGATCGGTTCGTTGTGGACCACGACGCCGGTGAGGTCGGGCTGTTCCCGCACCAGCCGCTCGGCGAGGGTGCGGGCCGCGACCGGGGTGTCGACACAGGGGTGGATGGAGGAGAGCAGGCCGTGCCGGTCGGCGGCCGCCGTGAACCCGGTGGCCACCCGCCGCGCGAACCCGGTCTCGCGGACGTAGACCTCGGGGTGCGAGCCGATCAGCGCGACCCGGCGGTGCCCGAGCGCCGCCAGATGGTCGACGCAGGCCTCGGCGGCCTGCTGGAAGTCCAGGTCGACGCAGGTCAGACCGGTCGGGTCGGCCGGGTAGCCGATCAGCACCGACGGCTGGTCCAAGGTGCGCAGCAGCGGCAGCCGGCGGTCGTTCAACTCCACGTCCATGATGACGAAGGCGTCCGCCATGGCGCTTCCGGAGACCCGGACCAGCCCCTCCTCACCCTCGCTCTGGGTGAGGAGGAGCACGTCGTGGTCGTAGTCCCGCGCCGCGGTGACCACCGACGTCGCGAACTGCATGACCACCGGCAGGTGCATGCCCTTGCGCAGCGGCAGCACGAGCGCGAGCACCCGGGCCCGGCTGCTGGCCAGTGAACGGGCGCCGGCGTGCGGCCGGTAGCCCAACTCGCGGATGCTCTGCTCGATCCGCAGCCGCGTCTCCTGGGAGATCGGGCGCTTGCCGCTGAGCGCGTAGCTGACGGTGCTCGGCGAGACGCCCGCGTGCGCCGCGACGTCAGTGATCTTGACCATGGCACTCCCTCGGCCGGCGGCCCACCCTGCGGGCTTCCATCAGAAGCCGGACAGATCGATGGTGACAGTACCCGTTCCGGCCGCGGCCCGGACCGAGGGCCCACCCACCACCTCCACGCCCCACGGCAGCGACGCGTCGGTGGTCTCGGCCCGTAGCGCGTCCCCGTCCCGGACGACGGTGACCTCGACCGCGGCGCCGCCGTCCGGGCGGGGCACGCGCACCGTCCTGCGCTCGCCGTCGGCCGGCCGGAACACCCGCAGCGTCATGTCGTCGGCCCAGACCCGGTCCGGACGGTCGCCGGCCGCGGCGACCGGGACGACGGCGCCGGGGCGCACCAGCAGCGGGACGCTGAGGTAGCCGTGCGTCTCGTGCACCCAGCGCGGCCCGGTGACCTGCTCGCCGGTGCTGAAATGCGTCCAGGTGCCGTCGGGCACGTAGTACGACACCTCGCCGGTGGGGGAGAGCACCGGCGCCACCAGCAGGTCGCCGCCCAGCATGTACTGCCGCTCCAGGTGGGTGCACCCGGGGTCGTCGGGGAACTCCAGCACCATCGCGCGCATCACCGGGACGCCGTCGGTGTGCGCCTGGTGGGCGGCCTGGTAGAGGTACGGCATCAGGCGGTGCTTGAGCCGGGTGAAGGCGCGCAGCACGTCCACCGCCTCCTCGTCGAACAGCCACGGCGCCCGGTAGGAGGACGAGCCGTGCAGGCGGCTGTGCGAGGAGAGCATGCCGAAGGCGATCCAGCGCTTGAACAGCCCCGGGTCCGGCCGCCCTTCGAAGCCGCCGATGTCGTGGCTCCAGAAGCCGAAGCCGGACAGGCCCAGCGAGAGCCCGCCGCGCAGCGACTCGGCCATGGACACCCAGGTCGACTCGCAGTCGCCGCCCCAGTGCACCGGGAACTGCTGGCTGCCGGCCGACGCCGAGCGGGCGAACACCACGGCCTCCGCGTCGCCGCGGTGCTCGCGCAGCACGTCGAAGACGGTCCGGTTGTACAGGAACGCGTAGTAGTTGTGCATGCGTTCGGGGTCGGAGCCGTCGAAGTAGGCGACGTCGGTGGGGACCCGCTCGCCGAAGTCCGTCTTGAAGCAGTCCACACCCATCGCCAGCAGCGCCTCCAGCTTGCCGGCGTACCAGGCGCGCGCGTCGGGGTTGGTGAAGTCCACCAGCGCCATGCCGGGTTGCCACAGGTCCCACTGCCAGACGCTGCCGTCGGGCCGCTTGAGCAGGTAGCCGCCCGCCTTGCCCTCGGCGAACAGCGGGGAGCGCTGGGCGATGTAGGGGTTGATCCACAGCGAGATCCGAAGCCCGCGCTCCTTCAGCCGGCGCAGCATCCCCTCCGGGTCGGGAAAGACCCGCGGGTCCCAGACGAAGTCGCACCAGTTGAACTCGCGCATCCAGAAGCAGTCGAAGTGAAAGACGGACAGCGGCAGTTCGCGCTCCGCCATGCCCTCGACGAAGCCGGTGACGGTCTGCTCGTCGTAGGAGGTGGTGAAGGAGGTGGTGAGCCACAGGCCGAAGGACCAGGCCGGCGGGAGCGCCGGACGGCCGGTCAGGGCGGTGTACTTGCGCAGGATCTCCTTGGGGGTGGGGCCGTGGATGACGTAGTACTGGAGCTGCTGGCCCTCGATGCTGAAGCCGACCCGGGAGACCTGCTCCGAGGCGACCTCGAAGGAGACCCGGCCCGGGTCGTCGACGAAGACGCCGTAGCCGGCGTCGGTGAGGTAGAACGGGATGTTCTTGTAGGACTGCTCGCTGCTGGTGCCGCCGTCGGCGTTCCACATGTCGACGCTCTGGCCGTTCTTGACCAGCGGCCCGAAGCGCTCGCCCAGTCCGTAGACGCTGGTGCCGACGTCGAGCCGGAGCTGCTCGCGGACGTAGTGGTGGCCGTCGGCGGTCTCCATGAAGCCCATGGACTTCCGGCCGCTGCCGGTCAGGGTGCGGCCGCCGGCGAGAAAGTCCATCGTCCACTCCTCGCCCCGGCCGAAGCGCACGCTCAACGCGCCCGAGGTGAGGGTGGCTTCGCTGCCGGAGACGGCGACGACGGGCTCGTGGTCGGCGCCGGCGACGGTGAACCGCGGGCTCCTGGGGTGCCCGCCGTCGAAGTGCGTGACGCGGACGCCGATCACGTCCGGCATCGGCGCGGTGCAGTCGACGGTGACGAGCGGGCCCTTGAGCAGGTCGCCGCGGTGCCGGACGGGCTGGGTGGGCGCGTGGACGGTCAACGTGCCCTCGCCGGCGGTGGCGTCGAGCACCTGGGCCGGGTAGGCGGCCGTGACCCCCTCGCGCAGCAGCCAGTATCCGTCGGTGAACTTCATCGTCAGGGCCTCTCCTGGTAGGGCCACCCGCACGCGGGCAGGGTGGGGCGGGGCAGGCTGGGGTGGTACGGCGAAGGTGGTGGGTGTGGCGGGGCGGCGGGGTGGCGCGGCGGACGGGGCGGTGCGGAGGGCGGGGGCCGCGGGCGGTGCCGGCGGCCCCTCGCCTCACTTGACCGCGCCCACGGCGATGCCGCGGGTCAGCGTCCGCTGGAAGACCAGGAAGAAGGCGATGGCGGGCAGCGCGCCGAGCAGGCCGGCCGCGTTCGTCATCGTCGCGTCCATCAACCGCTGCCCCTGGAGCACTCCGAGGGCGACCGACACCGTCTGGTTGTCGTTCGACGGCAGCAGCACCAGCGGCAGCAGGAACTCGTTCCAGGTCCAGATGAAGAAGAACACCATCAGGACGCCGAGCGTGGACCGGCTGACCGGTACCACGATCCGCCACAGCACCTGCCAGCTGTTGGCGCCGTCGATCCGGGCCGCCTCGATGATCTCCCGGGGGAAGGCGCCCAGCACCGACGACAGCAGGTAGGTGCCGAACGCCGACTGGATGACGCTGAAGACGATGACCAGGCTCAACCGGGTGTCGTACAGGCCGAGTTGCTTGGACAGGTAGTAGAGCGGATAGACCAGGGCCTCCTGCGGCAGGACGTTCGCCAGCACGAAGAAGGCGAGTATCCAGGCGCGGCCCCTGATCCGGCCGATGCCGATCGCGTAGGCGTTGAGGACCGACAGCAGGACGCCCGCCAGGGCCACCGACCCTGAGATCAGCGTGGAGTTGAGGAGTACCCGGCCGAAGTCCACCCGGGTCCAGAAGCTCTTCAGGCCGTCCAGGTAGATCCCGTGCGGCAAGGAGAGCGGGCCGTGGGCGGAGTAGTCGCCGGGCGACTTCAGCGCGTTGTCCAGCACGATCAGCAGGGGCAGCACCATGAAGACGGCGCCCAGGGCGATCGCTGTCAGCGCGGGGAAGCGCTTCACCGTGTTCACCGTGCGTCCTCCGCCCGGGTCTGGAAGCTCAGACCGACCACCGTCAGCGCGAGGATGAGCACGGTCATGACGGTCGCGATCGCCGATCCGTATCCCACCTGGGTCTTCTCGAAGAAGGTCGCGAACGAGAAGTACGACGGGACGTCCGTGGCGTCGGCGGGCCCGCCCTTGGTCAGGACGTAGACCGCGCCGAAGACCTTGAGCGCCGCGATGGTGCACCAGAGCATCACCACGTAGATCTCCGGGCGCAGTTGGGGCAGCGTGACGTGCCAGAACCGCTGCCACCAGGAGGTGCCGTCGAGTTCGGCGGCCTCGTGCAGCGCCGGGTCGACGCGTTGCAGGCCCGACATGAAGATGACCACGGGGAAGCCCAGTTGGACCCAGACCATGACCGCCATCACGCTGTACAGCGCGAAGTGCGGGTCACCCAGCCAGTCCTGCCGCAGCCCGCCCAGGCCCACCGCCTTGAGCAGCTCGTTGAGCGAGCCGTTCTCGGGGGCGAGTATCCAGCTCCAGACGATGCCCGCCACCGTGATCGGCAGCACCTGGGGCAGGTAGAAGCAGGCCCGCAGGACGGCGGCGAGCTTCGACCCGAAGTGCTTGGCGACGAAGTCGAACAGGGCGGCGGCCACCACCAGCCCGATGACGGTGGGGACGACCGCCATCGCCACCACCATGGCGAGGCTGTGCTGGAAGGACTGCCAGAACTGCGAATCCTTCATCAGCTGCCGGTAGTTGGCCAGCCCCGCCCAGCTTGGCGAGCCCACCCCCTGCCAGTTCGTGAAGCTGTAGTAGACGTTCAGCGCGAACGGGTAGACGATGACCGCGAGAAAGGCGACCGCCCCGGGTATCAGGTAGAGCGGGTAGGTGCTCGCCGGCTGGTGGCGTCGGGCGGTCATGACTTCGGCGCACCCGCGTCGTACGCCTTCTGCAACTCGTCCAGTACCTGGTCCGGCTTCGCGCTGCCGGTGAGGAGTTTCTGGACGGCGGAGACGAGGTCGTCGTAGAAGCCGGGCACCGGCCAGTCGGGGTAGAAGGCGAGGCCGTCGGCGGCGGAGATCTTGTTGAAGTTCTCGATCAGCGTCTTCGAGGCCGGGTCGGTGATGGCCGTGGGAGAGGCCGCCACCGGAATGCCGCCGTTGTTTCCGAGGGTGTTCTGGATGCCCTGCTTCATGGTGATGTTGATGAAGTCGTAGGCGAGTTGCTTGTTCCTGGCCTTCTTGGGAACGACCCAGAGATTGCCGCCGGAGCCGAGGGTCAGTTTCGATCCGGGCCACAGGAACGAGCCCCAGGCGAACTTGTTCTCGGTCTTGAACCGCCCGTACCACCAGCTGCCCGAGAAGAAGATCGGGTACTTGCCGCTGATGAAGGAGACGCCGGCGTCCTCGGCCTTGGCGCCGCTGGCGGTCTTGGCGAGGTAGCCCTTGGCGACCCAGTCCGCGAAGGTGTTCGCCGCGTAGGTCCAGGCCGCGTCGTGGAAGTCCACCTTGCCCTGGTAGAGCTGGTAGGCGTTCACCCAGGCGCGGTCGGCCTTGGTCAGCGCCAGCTGGTAGAGGTACTGCTGGGCGGGGTACTCGGCGCCCGCGTCGGCGAGCGGGGTGATGCCCTTGGCCTTGAAGGCGGCCAGCGCGGCGGTGAACTCCTCGGGCGTGGTGGGGACCTTGACGCCGTTCTTGGCGAAGAGGTCCTTGTTGTAATACACCATCGTGTACTCGCCGAAGTTCGGGACGCCGTACCAGTCGCCCGACCCCATCACGCCCTGCGTGTTGTACCTGCTGGTGGTGGTCACGCTCGGGCTGAGCAGCTTGTCCCAGCCGTACTTGGTGACTTCGGGGGTCAGGTCGGTGAGCAGCCCCTGCTTGGCCAGCAGTCCGGCGGTGGAGTTGCCCTTGTTGTACTCCATCACGTCCGGTGCGTCATCGGAGTTGAGGACCATCGAGGCGGTCTTCTGGATCTGCTCGAAGCCCTTTGCCTCGAACTCCACCTTGACGCCCGGGTGGGTCTTCTTGAATTCGGCGATCGCCTGGTTCCAGGCGATGCCCATCGCGCTGTCGGGGCCTTCGTAGTGCCAGAGCTTGAGGGTCTTGCCGTCGCCTGTCGAGCCGCCCGAACTCCCGCACGAAGCGAGGAGCAGGGCGCTTGCCAAGGCCATCGCGGTCACGACTGTTCGGCTGCGCGCCTTCGACATTGAAGGGACCTCCACGGGGGTCGGAAGGGTGGCGAACGCTGCGTCGAATCGCTTCGACGAACCCCCGCGGAGCGCATAGACGGGGTAACCGAGGGGGGGGGCCGGGATAATTGAAAGGGGGTGTCAAAACC